>CACZSV010000174.1 GCA_902783925.1 uncultured Coriobacteriaceae bacterium | reverse complement strand
CATGGATTTGCGAGTCGTGAGAATCTGACAATCCGGATTCACGGCATGAACTGCATCGACCATAGCGCGTGTCTTTGTGGCTACAGCAGAGAGATGGTCAAAGGTATTAAGCGCAGGCTTCCAAAGCTGATGTATTGCCCCAGCGCTGCCGGTTACCGTCATGAACGCATCGCCGGCGGCAAGCACATCGCCATCACTGCGCGCCTCTATCACTTCGCAGCCAAGCTTGCGCGCCAGGCCACGTGCAACGTCGACACCGCAGAGTACGCAAGGAACGCGCGTGAAGAATTCCATCTCGGCATTGCTTTTGGCGATGCCGAGCACGGTCGAGGTCAAATCGAAATACGGCACATCCTCGCCAATAAGGTAGTCGAGCCTGGCATCTGAAAATCGAACCACTCTAAGTCCTTTCTCTACTGGAACATGAGACGCTCTGCAGTCGCCACCGCTGCAGAGCGCCATCATATATGCGCTTTAGGCGTCTGAATGCGTCGCCGCCCCTCGAGCTGTCAATGCATTCCACGCACCAAGCATGTTGTTACTTATTCAGATCATTTGCAAGCCAGTCGATGAGCGGCATCTGCTTCTTGAGCTGGTCCGCAGTGATATCGAATTCCTTCTTCTTGCAAGCCTTCACGAGCGTGTTGACCATCTGATCACTCATGTCGATCTTGAAGTTAGCGACATCGAAGGCGGCCTTAACATTGGCTTCCTCTGTCCCCTCGCTTTCGGCGCAAATCTTTATGGCCTGGTCGGGATTGGCATTCATGAAGTCGACGGACTTCTTCTCTGCCTCGAGGAACGCCTTGATGGATGCTTCCTTCTGCTGGTAGATCTCCTTGGTGGTGATGAGACACGCCACGCTGTAGTTATCGATATCGGAGTTATCGCCGATCTTGTACGAGCCGGAAATCTGCGCGAGCGCTGTATCCGGATACGGCTGGCTCGCAGCCATGATATCGATATCGCTGCCCGATGCGAGCGTGGTCGGCAGCGTATTTGCCTTCACATCGACCAAGGTGACCGTCGCGTTGCCCGCAGCGCCAAAATCGTTGAAGCTGATATCCATAGCCTTGAGCCACGATTTGAATGCGGATTCGGTGGTTGCGCCTTGCTGCACGCCCGCTTTAATCGTGCCGCCTTTAGCAGCTGCAGCTGCCTCGAAAGACGCCTTTACCTCGGCCTTGTTGTCGGCGGACTTGTTATAGGCAACGAGCTGCGCGTTGCCCGTCATGCCAGAGCCTGCAACCCAAACCTGGTCGCCCGTCGTGATGTTCGTTCCCGCAAGCACGACGATTTTGTCGCCGTACTGTTTGAGCGCGTCGGCGACAGGACCCTGCCCAGTCGCGGCGATATCGGATGAGCCCGCGAGCAGTGCCTCGACGGACTGCTGCCCAGAGCCCGTCACCGCATACAGCGAGACCTCGGGACCGCAATCCTTGTAGAAACCCTGTTTATCGGCAACGATGATATCTTCGTAGCCAGCCTTGTTCAGATACGAGACGGCAATGGGTTTATAACTCGCCTGAGCCGCACTCGATGCGCTCGACGCACTCGCGCTCTTGGAAGCCGAACTCGAGGCAGATGAGCCTCCGCACGCGCTCAGCATACCGCACGACAGCGCAAGAACGAGCACGACAACCGCGCCCAGAAGTACATTCCTCTTCATATGTTTCCTTTCCTTCATCCCAATAATTCCCCCATCTCCCGATTGGTGGCGAAACCACGGGAGCTTAAAGGCATATGTGCACGGATTTCGTCAGCGAGCTCGATAAGCTCGCGTGACGACGGGTCGCGCTCCGTTTCCGTGGAAAGCGTCCATTGCTCAACCACATGTCCGGGCGAGCTCGAGAACAAGACGATCCTCGAGGACATGAGCACGGCTTCCGAGATGTTATGCGTTACGAACACGATGGTCTTGCGCCGTTCGCGCCAAAGCTCGAACAGGCTCATGTCAAGCGCGTGACGTGTCTGCTCGTCGAGGGCGGAAAACGGCTCATCCATCAAGAAGACCTCGGAATCCAGCGCAAGAAGACGTGCGATTGCCACACGCTGTTTCATACCACCCGAAAGCGTATTCGGGCGCATATCGGCCACATCGTCCAGGCCTACAGTCGCAAGCGCGTCGGCCGCACGTTGTGCGGCCTCTTCTCTATCGAAGCGCCCACCAGCCGCGCGGATGGAATTGCGAAGGGCGAAAACCACGTTTTGCATCACGGACAACCAGGGAAGCAGGCTGTATTCCTGAAAAACGACACCTCGCTCAGGACCAGGCTTCTCGATGCATTCGCCGCGAAATCTCACCTCGCCGAGCGTCGGCATGACAAAGCCCGCCATCATGGAAAGCGTCACCGTCTTACCGCATCCGGAAGGCCCGATAAGGCTCACGAACTCGCCTTCTTCGACGTTCAAATCGACATGGTCCAACGACAGCTTCGCCGTCGTCTTGTGCCGATCGGTGAAAAATGCCTTTGAAACGTCTGTCAATTCGATGAGGCTCATGATTCCCCGATTCCAAGACGGCTGCGCATCCAGCGCTCGATACCCGCTAAGAGCACGCGATCGATGAAAAGCCCAAGCAGGCAGATTATGGTGATGCAGGCAAACGACCCGACGTAATCGAGAAGATCACGCGTGAGCTGAATGGAACAACCGACGCCAACGCCTGTGCCAACGACCATCTCTGCGGCGATGAGCACGCGCCATGCACTCGACATGCCGAGGCGAAGCGCGTTCACAATGCTCGCGGACGCCTGCGGAACGAGCACCTTCGCGAAAATAGCGAGCCTGCCTGCGCCTGTCATCTTCGCGGCATTCACGAGCACCTCGGGGACCATACGAATACCGCTCGATACGCCAATGGTGATAACCATGGAAGAAACAGCGAAAATGATGAAAATGGCCGACCAATCGCCGAGACCGAAAAGCAGAATGGCGACGGGCAGCCAGGCAAGACCGGGGATCATCTGGTATATCGAAACGGGCACCATGCCGATCTGGTATATGCGATCGAAATAACCGAGCACACTCCCGAGCACGATTCCCGTTGCAGCGGCGAGGCCAAAGGCAACCAGCAGGCGCCTGATACTCGCAAATATATGATCGTATATGCTATGACCTGCAAGGGCCTTACCCGCAAATAGGTACTGCCCCAGACGTTCGAACGTCTGAACGGGGTTGGGAAATCCGAGCGCGGATCCATTGGCGTTCATCACGAGCGACATGATCTCCCAGATGGCCAGGCCGATGAAAAGCCCGAGCAAAATACGAACGACGGTGCCGAGGCTATCGCGCCAGCGAGCCCCCTGAACAGAAAACGTGGCAGGAACCTCTTGCATGCACGTCATGCGGCGCATAAGCAAATGCTCGCTTGCGGTTTTCCTCGTCACCTCTATCCTCTCGTCCTATAGCAGACGCGCACGTCTATTTGATTTAAGCTAATACTTAAGTAGAGTAGCTTAGATTTCATGCATTGAATAGGGTCGTTTTTGTATATTTACTTGAGCGGAAAAGATTGAGAACAAAGAATAATTACTTGTCTACGTTGTGTTTCATTGTTACTAGTACCGGGATGCACTTAAGCGCCCATCTCTTTGGCAACAGTGCCGATATCGTCAAGCGATCTACGAATTCCGTGCACGAGACGCGCGGCCAAATCGGCGCACCTTTTGGGTCCGGGGGCAAAGGTGCACGAGACCCGCGGCCAAACCGGCGCACCTT
>CACZSV010000173.1 GCA_902783925.1 uncultured Coriobacteriaceae bacterium | reverse complement strand
TTCCTCATTCAGCATCTCGGCGCCCTTGGAAATAACGAAAACGCGGTCTGCCGCCTTATCCACGTTTTGATTCAGAGCACTAGCAACACCAAAAGAGAAATCGAGAATTCGCTTGGCCAGGGCAGGCTTCGTGTCTGCCACGTCGAGTACGACGGATTTGCCCGCTTTTGCGGCATTCGCGATTTTCTCGACATCGGCGTAAATCTTGGGACGGACGATCTCGAGCCTCACTGCCGGATCGTCGTTCATGCCCAGAAAATCGCTTCCGAGATTCGAGTAGGGATCACGCGAAGAACGAGAGCTATCCAAAAATGACGGATCGTTGGGAACAGCTCCCCATGAACGCGAATCGCTCGGCGAAGACGAGTAGTTGCTGCGTCGCGCCGACGTGCCAATATTGCGGCTATAGGAAGCACCCGACGAACGGGAGCCTGTGATAATAGGACCCGAAGATGGACGAGTTGAATCATACCCATCTATGGGGGCGACACGCGGTTTGCGGTCGCTTGCCAGGGTCACATGCTCAAAATTGTCAGGATTATACGCGTCGAACGAAACGACCTCATGGCGCCCCTCTTCTACAGACTCGTCTGCGTTGTCTTCATAGTATTCGTCCTCGTAGTATTCTTCCTCGCCGTCGTAATAGTCATCACCGTCATCGTAATTCTGATTATTATTCTTGAACCCAAGTTTATCTTTCATGCCATCTAGAAGACTCATGATGTGCCTCGCTTGTTTTATATGTAAATAAGCTCATAGTTGCCTATCAAGCTTTGAAATTATCGCTAAAAATACGCCTACCGATGCGAACCATGGTTGCGCCTTCTTCGATTGCAACCCGATAATCTTCGGACATTCCCATGGAAAGCTCGGACATGCAAATATTATCACGCTCACCGTAGGTTTTACCCATAATGTTCGCAAGATTTCTTAATCCTTCAAAAGTATTTTGCGCGACGCTCAGATCCCCCTGCGGAGCCATCGTCATAAGCCCCTTGCAATGGACGTGCGCGCACATGCAGACCTGCTCGAGAAACGCATCGAGCTCATCTGGGGCGATGCCAGCCTTGCTCTCTTCGCCGGATACGGAGACCTCGACAAGAACGTCTTGGATGATGTCGAGCTTCGCTGCTTCTTTCTCGATCGCCAAAAGCAGGCTCGGACGATCGAGTGAATGGATAAGGTGCGCTCTTCCCACGACCTGCTTAGCCTTATTCGATTGAAGATGCCCGATGAAATGCCAATTTGCATCGGGGTACGCTGAGCGCTTTTCGTTAAAGGGCTTATCGCGGTTCTCGCCAAAATCGCGCATGCCACACGCGAGTGCCTCGGCTATCACGGGAGGGTCAACCGTTTTGCTCACGGCAATAATCCGAACCTCCTCCGGATCGCGTCCGCAATCACTGCAAATATTCGCAATATCGAGCTTTGTGCTATCCCAACGCTCCTGTAGTCCCATACACATTCACTCTCTCAAAAATGCAAACGCGCCATGCCTGCCGCAAGTACCGCCCTGCGCGCGGAACGAGAAGAACTTCTCGCTCTGACACGATGTGCAATATCCAGTATTGGCAATACGTTTCCTATCTGCTCCTGCCCTCATAAGAGAGCAGGTCACAGCAGCCTTCAAGTCAAGATGGCTGTTTCCTGCATCGCACTCGTCTCCAAATTCTGACACAAAACGCTGAAGTAAAGCTGAATCTACTTCATAACAACACGCCCCGATATGCGGCCCGATATAGCAGTTGATTTCAGATGATAAGCAACCGGTTGCTCTTGAAAGTTGCCTAAGACCGTTCTCCACAATATGCGCTATGGCTCCTCGCCAGCCCGCATGGACTACCGCAAAAGCGCCCGTAGGGGCAACGAGTACCATGACCACGCAATCGCCGGAACAAAGCAGCACGGGCACGTCGCAAAGCGTGCAGATAACACCATCCGCTCCGTCTTGCCCGTGCCTTTTCGTCCTTTCGATATCCCCCACCTCAATGCATGTGTTGCCATGAACTTGCTTTGGGGTGATAAGCGAGTCATACTCACGAGCTGCACCGAGCGCATCGCAGAGCATGCGGCGGTTTTCTTCGATTGCAACCGGATCGTCGCCCACTCCGTAAAACAGATTGAGCTCAGCATACGCGCCCTGACTTACACCGCCTGCGCGCGTCGTGAATGCAATTCGTGTTCCGCATGCCGTATAGAGTGTTTCATCGGTAATGACGGGTATTTCGGTTTTGCCTGACAAAAAAGAACTCTCCGCCAGCCGCGGATACGGCAGGCGGAGAGTTCTATATTCTTTTTCCTGCTCCGATAGCGCCTTGGCCATTAGTAGCGGCTGCGCTTGAGGAAATCAGGAATGTCGTCGTCGAACGAACCGCCGGAAGGCGTTTCGTCAGCATAGGCAGAGCGTGTCGAAGAGTTCACGCCGAAGTCCATGCTCGGCTGTTCTTCGAGGCCATCAAAGCCCGTGGCGATAACCGTGACGCGAATCTGATCGTCCATGGAATCGTCGATAACGGTACCGAAGATAATATTGGCATCTTCGTCCGCTGCAGAATTGATGATCTGGGACGCCTCGTCGATCTCCTGCAAGCTCATGTCGCTGCCGCCGGTGATGGAGTACAGAATACGGTCTGCACCGACAATAGAAGACTCGAGCAGCTTGGAGGAAATAGCCTCTTTGGCAGCATCCGCAGCGCGGTTCTCGCCAGATGCAAGGCCAATGCCCATCATCGCGGAGCCGGCATCTTTCATAATCGCGCGAACGTCGGCGAAGTCGAGGTTGATGAGGCCGGGAATCGTAATGAGATCCGTGATGCCCTGCGTACCCTGACGCAGAATGTCATCTGCAATACGGAACGCGTCGAGCATCGACGTGCGCTTTTCGATAACCTGGAGCAGGCGATCATTGGGAACGACGATGAGCGTGTCGACCTTCTGCGCGAGCAGGGCGATACCCTCCTCCGCCTGATTCATGCGCTTACGTCCCTCGAATCCGAACGGCTTAGTGACGACGCCAACAGTCAGAGCGCCGATTTCCTCCATCGCAATCTCGGCCACGACTGGAGCGGCTCCCGTACCGGTGCCGCCGCCTTCGCCTGCGGTGACAAAGACCATGTCGGCCCCAGCCAGAGCATCGCGAATATCGGAGCGGGATTCCTCTGCAGCCTGCGCGCCAATCTCCGGGTTCGCACCTGCACCAAGGCCGCGAGTGAGCTCTTCGCCAATATGCACAGTGCGGTCTGCATCTGACATGAGCAATGCCTGGCGGTCCGTGTTGATGGCAATGAACTCAACACCCTTGACACCGGCTTCGACCATACGATTGACAGCATTTGTACCGCCGCCGCCAACTCCAACCACCTTAATTACAGCAAGATGGTCCGATCCTGTATATTCGGGCATGTCAGTCCTTCCTTAGTTCGTGGAGATTGGAAGCGATTACCTAGAATCTCCGCCTTTGCTTCATTTTGACTACTGTTGCGTTGTCTAGAGGGGGTTACCCATTAATGTGAGTATACACTTCACGTAGGGCATCTCTCAGGTATATATGCATTTTATTGCGGAAAAATGGGAAAATTGGCAAAATATATTAGTCAATTTTTGACTATTGGGTAAATTTTATCGATTCATGCGCCCTGTTGCACATTTCGACATAATGAGCAGCAGACGAAATTTAGACGCCGTGGGGGACATAGGCGATCTTGGCCACTGGCCAAGATTCTTGAAAAGATCTATTGTCGCCCGTTGTATTCCTCAGAACTATCGACCATGCGATACGTCGGCCGCGTGGGAACGCGCACATTGATGTACGATATCTTTCCCTCGTATTGCGAGAGCAGCGAATTGATGGCCGCCTCCTTTATTTCAACATCGCTTGAATCTCCAAAGGCAACAGTCACACCATCGACCAAATTCAACGACGTCTTCAACGAGGACTCCGCGGAAATGCTCACGATCTTCGCAAGCAGATCATCGCTGATAGCTCCCATGATGCTCAGCGCGTTCTTGATGCCGCCATCCGTGCACTCCGTGCCGGAAATCGGTGTCGGAAGCGACGGGGAGACATCGATGATGTGCATGGCTTTCTGCTGGTCTTCAGTCGTTGCCGCAGAAAGCCAGGTGCCGTCGGTCGATATGACCCACGTGGATTTCTCGTTAATATCGACAACCGCACCAGGCGCGCGTTCGGTGATGTTTATCTCGATCGTATCTGGAAACACACGGTGAATCGAGACATCTTGCACCCAGGCATTGTCCTTGAGCCTGGAAATGATTCCACCTGCGTCAAGGCGCAGCAGCGTCGAGTCATCGGAGACGGCGGCGATGCTCGTGATTTCCTGGCTCGTAAGATGCGAAACGCCATTCACCTGGACGTTATTCACATGGAAGATGTCTGAGCGATACAGGAAAATACCGCCGAAGATGAGCAGCAGGACAACGCCGATCGCTGCAATGATGCGCAGTATGAATTTCCGGTATTGGCTTTTCTGCCGTTTAGCCCTTTGCTCTTTTTGTATTTCCCCAGCGCGGCGCGCACGGGTGCGCTCAGATATGTTCGCAGAGGAAATGTCGCGCGAAGCAGAGATCGACCCCGTGCTCGAAGGGCGCGAGCTTTTCTGCTTTTTTGCAGCCTTGGAAGCAACGGATTTACGCTTGCCCTTAATCGGTTTGGAGGCAGCCGTAGATCCACGCGAACTGTTTCGCTTGCCCCGCGAACTCCGTTTTGCGGATCGGGCAGGTTCGGCAGATGCGCCTTTGGCAGAGTTCTTCGCTTGTGATCTACGATTACTCGCTGAATCCGAGGAATCTAACTTCGGGTCGAAGCGTAATGCCATACATCTCCTTAACGCGGTCCCGCGCCAGGTGGATGAGCGCGAGCACATCTTGGGCACTTGCGGAACCGGTATTCACGATAAAATTGGCATGCTGGGTAGAAATCTGGGCATCGCCACAGCTCGCCCCCGCTATGCCGCATTCCTTGATGAGTATTCCCGCAGATTGATCCGGCGGGTTTTTGAAAACACTACCGCAGCTATGCGCGGAAAGCGGTTGAGACTCCTTGCGCGAATCGAGCTTCTCTTGCATACGCCTGCTGATGAGCTCTTTGTCACGTGCCTTCAGGGAAAGCGTCGCCTCGACGATTATCTCGTCTTGAGGCAGATTGCTGCTGCGATATGCCCATTCGACTTCGAAACCCCGCAAAATATGCAGGCCCACGCCGGGCTTATACAACGTGACCGTCCGTACGAGCGAACCGATCCCCATATTCCGCGTCCCAGCATTCATGAAGATGGCACCACCGAGCGTGCCTGGGATGCCGATGGCGAACTCGAGGCCACCGAGTCCGTAACTGTACGCATTTTGAACAAGGCGCGAAAGCGGATACGCAGCACCGACATTGACAAACACCCTCTCGCCCTCTTCGAGCGGATTTTCGTCATCGCGATCGAGGACCTCGCCAAAATCACATGCCGCAAAACCGTTGCCAAGCGAAAGCACGGCGCCTTTGTATCCTTCGTCGCTCACAAGCAGATTGCTACCTTTGCCCACGACAACCCAGGGCACCTTTTCTTCAAGCAGAACATCGCAAGCGAGCGCCAAGTCCGGAATAGATGCGCAGTCGACGAAGAGGGCAGCAGGACCCCCGATATGATACGTAGTGTGACGCGCCATATCCTCGTCGGTACAAACAGAACCATCGAGAGTGCCTTCAAGACGTACATATGCATCGAAAACGCTCATAAGGAAACCTATTGCCTTTCGCACGCCTGCACGATAAGCGGGGCCAAAGCAGTCACATCGCCCGCACCCATAGTAATAAGCAAATCGCCTTCTTCGAGCTTGCTGCTCAGATATGGCAGGACTTCCGGTCGATGTGGAAGCCAGGCAACCTGTTGCTTAGGATTGTGCTTGAGTATCGATTCGACGACGGTTTTTCCGCTGATACCTGGTATGGGTGTTTCTCCTGCAGGGTAGACATCCATGACCGTTACCGAATCTGCGGCATCAAACGCCGGGCCGAATATGCGCGCCAGTAATTCCGTTCTCGTGTATCGATGTGGCTGGAAAAGCACGCGCACATGTTTGAAATCGAGCTTTGAGGCTGCATCGATCGTGGCTTTGATTTCCGTGGGATGATGCGCGTAGTCGTCAACGACGGTGACGCCGCCAGCTTCGCCTATCAAATCGAAGCGCCTGCGAACGCCAGAGAACGTCGACAGCGCAGCTGCGGCCTTCTCGACGTCGAGACCGCATGCCCACACGACGCCGAGCACGCCCGTCGCGTTGAGCACATTATGCCTGCCCGGGTTCCTGGTTATGCTCACATCGACGCTCTTCCCATCCGGGAAACTCACCTTGAAAGCATATCCGAGCCCAGCGTGCCCCGTGACCTCGTAAGCGATATCGCACTTTTGCTTGCCTTTTTCGCCATACACAATCGTCCGCTTGCCCGTTACAGAGGCAAGTTTCTCGAGTTGCGGGTTATCAGCGCATACAACAGCCGCTCCATCATCAGGTAAAAGCCCGATGAACTCGCTGAAGGCCTCATAGATCGCCTCGAGCGTGCCGTAATGGTCGAGATGGTCTGGTTCGATATTGGTGATGAGCGCGACATGCGGGGAAAGATGCACGAATGAGCCATCCGATTCGTCGGCCTCGACTATATAGTAGTCGCCCGTTCCGCTTCTCGCATTCGTATCGTATCCATCGACCGTCCCGCCGATGACAAAGCTCGGATCAAGCCCCATGCGGTCTATTGTTGTCGCCAGCATAGACGAGGTCGTGGTCTTGCCATGCGTACCCGCGCACGCCAAGGTCTTTTTGCCCACTCCGAGTGCGGCAAGCATGTGCGAACGGTGCCATACGGTTATGCCGTGAGCGCGTGCATATGCGAGCTCGGGATTTCTCTCGGGGATCGCCGTGGACACGATCACCGCGTCGACATTTTCGGGAACGTTACGCTCGTCGTGGCCAATCTTCACGTCGATACCCGCGGCTACGAGACGACGCGTCATTCGCGATTCTTTCATATCGGAACCGCTGACGATGAAGCCATGCTCTTGGGCGACCAGCGCGATGCCCGACATGCCGACACCGCCAATGACAATGAAGTGAATGATCTTCTGACTGCTCAATTTACTTTTTCTCCGCACACTCGATGGCCATATCGGCCAAACGCACTCGGGCATCCGAGCCCGAAAGCTTTTTGCAAGCGGCTGCCATGGTATCACGACGAGCCGAATCGCTCAGCAACTCAATAATCAAATCAGAAAAGGCCTGTTCCTCCACGAGCGAATCCGCCACCAACTCCGCAGCCCCCACCTCAACGCATGAGCGGGCATTCAGCGTTTGATGGTCGGCGCGCGCGTGCGGATAGGGAACGAGAACGGCGGGGATGCCTAGAGTCATTATCTCCGCAAGAGACGATGCTCCAGCGCGGCTCACCACAAGATCGCTTGCGGCAAGGACCTCCCCCATCGCATCGATGTATTCGTATATACGCCAGCGCTCTTGCTCAGCTGGCGTCAAGGCGAGCTGCTCAATGACGGCATCATGATCGAAACTGCCGGTCGAATGCACGACGACGAGGTTATCGATTGCAAGCAGGCGCTCTTTCATTGCACAGATCGCCGTGTTCAGATGCTGGGCACCAAGGCTGCCGCCGAAAACAAGGAGCACGAGAGCGTCATCGCTCACGCCCAGATACTCGCGTCCTGCCGCACGTGTGCATTTTTCGAACGAAGCTCGGACGGGGTTTCCCACGACAACGGGTTCATGCTTGCATGTCAGATCCCGAGCCGATTGCTCGTATGTAAGCGCCGTCACGTCCGCATGCTTCGCGAGGTATTCGTTTGCCATACCAGCCACGGAATTCTGCTCGTGGATGATAAGGGGGATTCCCATCTCGTATGCAGCGCGGCCCACGGGAATGGATACGTACGCACCAAAGGTTATGACCGCATCGGGGCGCTTTTCCGCAAACATCTTCTTTGCGGTCCTCGTCGCCTTGAGCAATTTGGTCCCCGAACTGATAAGCGTCAGCGGCTTCGCCTTGTCAAAGCCGCTTACAGCGAATCCCTTGAACTCGAAGCCCTCTTGAGTGGCGAGACGTGCCTCGATATGGTCGGGCGTGCCTACGAACAAAATGTCGTGACCGCGGCTTCTCAGCTCATCTGCAACAGCGATGGCCGGATTGATATGGCCGGCCGTGCCGCCAGCCGAAACTACAAAGTACACGTGCTGCTCCTTAAGCGCTGTATTTCACGTGCGTATATTGTAGCCGTTCGCATGCAATCACGCGAAACGCCATGTATAACCACAAAATCTCATGCGAGATAATCAGCTGAAAAAGGAGCTCCACCATTCTTTGGCCGCCTCCATGGACGACTTCTGCATTTCACGCTGCTGTTCCCAGAAGGCCTCCGTCTTAGATTTGAAATCCTCCCACTGTTCCCGGCCGTTGTCGTTTTGTCCTGGCCATCCCCAAGCGGCTCCACCCGGCATGGACATGAAAGGCATAGGGGGCATAGGAGGCGCTGGGGATATAGGAGGAACAAACGGCATCGAGGATGAAGAAGTGGACAGCTTGTTCAGCATGTCTTCAATATCCACCGTGGGCAAGCTAACAGGGGCGCTGTTTTTGATATCGGCAGCTATGCCGTCTATGACCATTTCGACGACGTCCGACGAACTGTCTTCTTCGAAAGACGTCAAGGAGAAATCTGACAGCTGATCCTGCTCGCGAATCGGATCTACTGTGTAAATGTCGCCAGAGACCTTGCCCTGGTTAAGCGAATACAAGTCAATCTTACCGTTGGTGTTTCTGGGAAGCTTTTCCACGAGCATTACACGGGAGGGAATATTATCTTCCGATAGGCTCTTCTCCTCGATGAACACCTGGCGAAGAGCATTGAGGACAATATCTAGCGGCTCGCCAGCCCCATCCAGGGTTTCGATGCAGAGCATGGGAATGGTGTCATGCTGAATCTTGTAGTACACCGCGACGATGGCGCAGCCATTGATTTCTTCCAGGCGCGAGAACTCCGTCTCCACCCTGCCGGACTCGTATTTTCTGCCCTCATCACGCATGAAGAAACGGTTGGCACGGCCCAGATAGGTAATCCGCCCGTCCGGGTCAACACGTACAAAATCGTTGGTGCATACATAAGGCTTCCGGTCGATAATTTCGACCTTGATAACGTCTTCTCCGTCCAGTTTCGATGCGGCCACGGACGAGGAGGTCAGATACAGCACGCCTTCGCCGCCCTTTTGTCGCGGCGAGAAGTAACGGCCGTTATCTTCGTCGTAGAGCCTGACGAGAACCCCCGGCAGCGGATAACCGATGGATTCGTCATTCAAGTCCGGCGAAGAGAGAGCACACGCACCGCCGAGCTCCGACAAACCGTAGCCGTTCAGAATCACGACGTCTTTGCCGCCGTGGGCCTCGATGAACTCGTTATAGCGTTTCTTCTCCGCCGCCGAAACCGCCGTGCCTCCAAGCGCCACGAACTTCAGGCTGGAAAAGTCGAAATCGGTGTCCTCGGGCATCTTTATCCAACGATCGAACATGTAGCTGGCGCTAAACAGAAACGAGATGCGATAGGCCGAAATTGCCTTGTAGAACCAAGGGTTCAAGAATCCCAGCGGTACGGTAACCAAGGTCGCGCCCATCGAGAAGGGCAAGTGAACCTGATCGATGATGCCGTAGGAATT
>CACZSV010000172.1 GCA_902783925.1 uncultured Coriobacteriaceae bacterium | reverse complement strand
CCTATTGAAAAAAATACTTACACGGCGACGAAGTTTTATGTACAGTCGTATATGTAAGAAACAAGCGCAGTGAGACGCTGTACATATGTGCAGAGGTGGTCGCAACGAGCAAGTTGCGGCCACCTCTTTTTTTGTGCGCGCAAGCAATCGTCTGCATGCGAGTGACATGAAGAAAGGACGTGATTGGATGGAAACATCCGAACAGCAGAAACTACCCCAGGCACGAGTGGTCGTGCCTCATCCCTATCTTGCCCTGATGGGGCTTTATCTTGGAGGTTTTGCCGGAATGTACAGCGAGACGGCGCTCAATATTGCGCTCCCTCAGCTTTCCGGGGCGTTTGGTGTTGATTTGGCATTGACGCAATGGCTCGTCGTGGGCTACATGCTGGTCATTGGCATCGTGTTGCCATTCACGAGTTTGCTCATGAAGTGGTTTTCGGCGCGCAAGATTACGTTATTTGCGTTGAGTGCATTTCTCGTGGGCTCGATTGTCAGCGGCATTGCTCCTAATTTTGAGATCTGCCTGATCGGTCGCGCAATTCAAGGCGTCGGGACCGGCTTGGTGCTGCCGCTTATGTTCGCGATGGTGATGGAAGTTATCCCTCCCCACAAAATCGGATCTGCCATGGGCGTCAATGCACTCGTCATCATGTCGGCATCGGCGATTGGACCCACGCTGGCAGGTGTGCTGGTAGGTGCGTTTTCTTGGCGTGCTATCTTCTTTAGCTTTGCTGTGGTGCTGTTCGTTGGCATCGTCTTTACGCTGAAATACTGCGTGAATCCCTACGAGCTTACCAAGCCGAAGATTGACGTTTTCTCAGTTGTCATGTCGTGCCTTGGTTTTGGAGGAATCGTTCTTGGCGCGGGCATTTCAAGTCTGTATGGATGGGGGAGTGTACCGACTGTTGCTGCGCTGATCGTCGGCATCGTTTGCCTTGTTGCATATGTCAAGCGTCAGCTTGGAATGGATGCGCCCATTATTGATATGCGCGTGTTTGGAGAGCGCGGTTTTACCATCGGCGCTCTGTGCGTAATGTTGAATTTTGGCATTACGCTTTCGGTCATGTTTGTTTTGCCCCAGTTCTACCAAAATGCTATGGGGCTTGACGTCTCGTTTACCGGTCTGATCATGCTGCCTGGCGGTATCGTGAATGCTGTTGTTAGCGCGCTCGCAGGAAAAGCGTATGACAGAATTGGTGCCCGCGTACCTGGTATGCTTGGATTCGGGCTCTCTATCGCTGGAGCTACCCTGCTTTTGACTGTTACACCGGCCACGCCGCTGGCTGTACTGGTAATGTGCCATATCATCTTGATGGTTGGGGTGCCGCTGGCCATGTCTCCGTGCCAGACGTACGCTCTTGCCTCGTTGCCACATGAGCTTTCGACTGATGGCAGTACCATGTTCAATACCATGCAGCAGGTTCTTGGTGCCGTATGCACGGCTGTCGCCACGTTCCTTTTGGCCACAGGCCAGACAATGTATATGGCGAATGGCGGTTCGGATGCCGCGACTGCATTCACGCAAGGCTCTCAGCTCGTGTTCGTGTTTGCACTGGTGCTTGCTTTCGTGTCGTTTATGCTGGCGTGCAGAATAAAGCCATTGCATCGTCGTGAGGTTTCCGAAAGCAAGGCGGCCGTGAATCAGAACGCATCTATGGAGGATCGTCGATCTGCGTTTGCGCAATAAAGCCTCGATAGAAGCTGTCGACAGGCTGATAGATTTTACATGGTCTAAAACTCCAGTCTGTTTATGCAGCTTCTTCTCGACGGGAAAACCCTAGAGAGGGAGATCCGCGATGAAAATAGAGTAATTTGAGAATCTCTATTATTGAAATGAAAGGAGAGGCTCATTGACTAGTGCCTATCGAGAACAGCGTTGAAAAGCGAGACCTGCAATTAAGCTGGGGCTTATAATAAAGAATTGAGCATAGCTCGGGAGCCTAGTGCCTGAACTAGCCCAAAAAGGATTATTAGCGAGAAATTCGACCAAAGATTGAAAGCAGAGATGCCGATAAGGCAAAGGTGGCAATCATGGGTAGGCATAACTTCACCAACGAGCAACGCAAGCTACTGGAAGGGCTATCCCAACCGCTCGCCATATACCAGTTCGTGGATAAGCGCGTTGTCACGCTCGTCCTGTCGAACGGCTTCTGCAAGCTGTTCGGTTACGAAGATCGGGTCCAAGCATATTACGACATGGACAACGACATGTACAAAGATGTCCACCCCGACGACGCCGCGAGAATCGCCGATGCTGCGTTCCGCTTTGCAACCGAGGGCGACGATTACGAGGTGATATACCGCACCAAGACCAAGGAGGGCAATGGCTATCGAATAGTCCACGCCATGGGTGAGCACGTCTACACCGAAGATGGCGTGAGGCTCGCCCATGTCTGGTATACCGACGAGGGCGCCTACGCCGGCGAGGGCGGAAGACCCCGCACGGAGCTCAACCGCGCGTTCAACGACGCGCTGCACGAGGAGAGCCTGGCTCATGCGACCAACTACGATTACCTGACGGGACTTCCCAGCATGACGTACTTTTTCGAGCTCGCGGAGGAGGGCAAGCGCTCTATCCTGGAAAGTGGCGGCGAGCCCGCGCTCCTGTTCATGGACCTGGACGGCATGAAGTTCTTCAACAAACAGAACAGCTTCGCCGCAGGCGACAGGCTGTTGAGGGAGTTCGCGCGTGAGCTTAAGGGCACGTTCAGCAACGAGAACTGCTGCCGGATCGGATCTGACCACTTCGCCGTGTTCGCGGAGGAGGCCGGGCTGGAGGACGCGCTGAAGAAGTTCTTCTTGGGCTGCCGTGAGATGAACGGCGGAAACAGCCTGCCCGTGCGCGTCGGGATCTATCTAAATCGCATGGGGGACGCGCCCGCCAGTACGGCGTGTGACAGGGCGAAGCTCACCTGCGACTCGCTGCGCGACACCTATGGGTCCCGCTTCGCATACTTCGACAGCAGCCTGCTTGACAAGGCAGAGCAGCGGGTCTACATACTGGCCAATCTGGATAGGGCGATAAGCGAGAAGTGGATCCAAGTCCACTACCAGCCGATCGTGCGCGCGGTTAACGGCAAGGTGTGCGACGAGGAAGCCCTCTCGCGATGGCTCGACCCGGAACTCGGACTGCTCTCCCCGATCGACTTCGTTCCCACTCTCGAGGACACCGGTACCATATACAAGTTGGACCTGTACGTGCTGGAGCAAGTGCTCGAGAAGATGGAATTCCAGCAGAAGATGGGGCTCACCCTCGTCCCCTGCTCGATTAACCTGTCGCGCTCGGACTTCACGTCCTGCGACATCGTGGAAGAGATTCGTGAGCGCGTGGACGCAGCGGGCATCGGCCACGACATGATAACGATCGAGATAACGGAGAGCACCATCGGCAGCAATTCGGAATCGATGAGGAAACAAGTCGAGCGTTTCCACGAGCTGGGGTTCTCCGTTTGGATGGACGACTTCGGCAGCGGCTACTCGTCTATCGAC
This sequence comes from uncultured Coriobacteriaceae bacterium, assembly GCA_902783925.1. Classification (GTDB taxonomy): domain Bacteria; phylum Actinomycetota; class Coriobacteriia; order Coriobacteriales; family QAMH01; genus QAMH01. The sequence continues at coordinate 86 of CACZSV010000172.1, read as the reverse complement.
CTTTTGCAGAGCATGGACTTCGACCTCGTGAAATTCGACATGAGCTTCATGAGGCGGCTCGACGAGAGGGAGGGCGCCAAGCTCGT
>CACZSV010000171.1 GCA_902783925.1 uncultured Coriobacteriaceae bacterium | reverse complement strand
GTCGCAGGCCCTTTCGAGGTAACTGCGTTCAGATAATGACGCACCTCTCCCAGCGTGGGATTACCCCGATACGTCCGCACCACCTGGCCGAACGACTCCAATTCGTGTTCGAGGATGTTTAACGTAAAACTCAGAACATTGCTCCTTATTCATTGAACATATCGGTATTCTACTCTCATAGCCAGACCAGAATGAAGAATCATTCGTTTTTGCACTGCTCCCTCACAAAGTGGAGAACAACTCCCTCACGGCTTCTTTGCAAGAAACCTCAATAACGCGCACGACTTGTGAAACTAAAGATTTTTTTCTTATTTGTGCATGCAAATCCCGATTCGTGCGCGTTATTTACCAAGTATCTTGCGCACGCAACTGTGGTAGAGTTTTCGCATATCAAAACCGACAGAGAGGTGTACTCGTGAAACGAACCAATATCATCGCTGCCGCACTCGTTTCGTGCATGGTCTTTGCCACCCTCATGCTCACCGCATGCGGCGGTGGATCGTCGTCATCTTCGGCTTCTGCCTCTGCATCTTCGACGAGTTCATCGGCCGCAACGGAGTCTTCCAGCGCATCGACCGAGGCCTCCTCGAGCGCATCCTCCTCGGCCGTTTCGCTTTCCGACATGTCCGAAAACGAGGTTCGCTCGGTCTTCGAGCAGGCGGTTGCGAGCATGAGCGAATTCTATAAAGGCAGCTCGCAGGCAGGCGAAGGCGTGTACTACGCAGGCGCGCAAGCAGGCCAGAATTCCATACTCGCTTTTGTCGAGCCCGAAACGCAGCGTGCGGCAAGCTTCATTGGCCCGGCCTCGGTGAGCGAAAGCGGCTTGGTCACCATTAAAGATGAGACGACCGGCAATTCCATGACCTTTGCCGTCATCGCGAACGAAGACGGCACCCTGACCTTCGACATGGGCAACACCTATGGCAAGGCCACGATGACCGAATGCTCCTCCACCGAAATTGTCGACATCCTCACGCAGATCTCAAAGTTCACCACCTCTGCGAGCACTCAGTAAGAATCACCATCGGCAACGCGCCACACGAGCCGCGGCGATGCACAGCACGCCGCGGCTGATTATTTCTGTGCTCTCCTCGTTCAATTTCAGACGTATTCAGGCAAACTAAGGTATCCTGTTGCCAAGCGGCACCGGATCATCCGGCGACCATGTGTATCCAGTAGAAAGGGCACTATCATGGCAATTTTTGCACGCATCTCTGACATCCTGAAGGCAAACATCAACGACCTTATCGACAAGGCTGAAGATCCGGAAAAGATGGTGAAGCAGCTCATCATCGAGATGGAAGAGCAAGTCGACGAGGCCACCCGTGCTCTTGGCCAGGCCATGGGCTCGCAGAAAGTCGCCGCCAAGGAACTCGCAGACGCTATGGCGGAATCTGCCGACTGGAACGACAAGGCAAAGCTCGCCCTCAAGGCCGGCAACGAAGTGCTCGCCAAGAAAGCTCTCGACGCCAAGGTCGGTATCGACCAGCAGGTCGCGGGGCTGCAGGAATCCTATGATCAGATGTCCGCACAGGTCGACAAGCTCAAAGAGCAGGTTCAGGGCCTCAAGATCAAGCTCGAAGAGGCTCGCAGCCGCCAGAACGTTCTCATCGCTCGGTCCAAAGTCGCGGACGCGATGACCAAGGCCGCCACTTCCGTCAGCACCACGAGCGTCGACTCCGCATTTGCAAAGCTCGACGCCATGGAACGCAAGATCGCGGAAAAAGAGGGCACTGCAGAAGCCTTTACCGAGCTGAATCAAATCGACATCGAGACCGACGACTCGTTCAAAAAGCTCGAGCATGAAGCCGCCGTCAACGACGAGATGGCACGCCTCAAAGCCGAGCTCGGCATGTAGCAACAAGCTCGTTATTCACCCAGCTCAAGCCCAAGGGGGAACGCCATGGATGACATTGCATTGCTTGGCATTGTCGTAATCGTCGTTATCGTTTTATTCGCGATTTTCCGCTCGATGCGCAGCCATCAGGGCGGCTCGACGCAAAGCACTTCGACTTCGCGCTCTTCGGCAGCCAAGGCGCAAATTGCCGAAGATATGAAGTCCATGCAGACCTCGCGCGTTGTCGACGCGATTTCCATTCTCGAGGAGCTGGGAAAAACATCTCCAACGTATCGCCAGTACACCGAGCTTGTTGGCGCAACGCAGCCCACGAGCTCGGTGACGGCGCCGTATAGCAAGCGGGAGGTCGCTTATTACGACTTGCGCTGCTTTAGGGTAGAGAACGTCGGAGGGCAGGAAACCGAGACACTCATCGCTCACGAGAAGTCCATCGAACCGTTTTACTTCAACGACGGCTCGAGCGAAAAGCCCGTGTATGTCGACCTCGCCTCGTTCGGCGATAACGTCATCCTTGTCAACTCCGCCAACCGTATAGAAGGTCCTGGTTCCGAGTTTGCCAAAATGCTCGATGCCTCGGCTAACGGCACATCGAGCGGACCGGCAAACGCATACGCGATTGTGGGAGAGCTTCGTAGCTGGGCAGAGCGCATGCGCAAGGTGTTTCGCGGCTTCACTCCGCAGCCTGATTATGCATACGCCGGTATCGGTTCGCTGTCCACGAGCGATATCGAGGCCTTTACAGGCAGCAACGCAACGAAGCATGCGCCTTCCAATATCGCCTTTTCAGATCATGACCATGGCGGGCATCATCACGACGGTCCAAGGCATGGCGGCATGGGCGGCGGCATGGGCGATTTCGATTTTGGAAACTACGGTAATCTCGGCAGCTTCCTCGGCGGCATGGGCAATATGGGCAACATCGGCGGCCCCCGCGGAAACTATTGGGGTAGCGGAAAAGGCTCAGATGCCAGTGACGTTCTCTTGGGCATGGGGCTTGGCGCGCTGCTCGGCTCGCTTGCCTCATCCGCTTCCTCTGGGCAAAACATTCCCGTTACTCCACAGAGCCAGTTCAGAGGCTACCGCATCGTCGAAGACGTCGTTCCGCTGAACTATCAAGTATATGCGTTGGGCGAGATCTACAAAAACGGGGAGCATGTGACTATCGGCAGATCGACCTCGTCTAGCTACCCCTCGTCGTTTTTCGCGACAAAACCGGAAGCCGAGCTCATCTCACATCTGAACGGAGAATAAATCGACCAAAACAGGGCAAGACCTACTCACACGAACAGGCCGTTGCTATTATGTCTTCAAGGGGATTCATAAGAGGTGCTGGGGTCGACGAGAAATCGTAAGCGCCTCGAATCGAACAAAAGGAGAACAGCCATGGGTATGAAAGCGCAGGAGCCACTCGACATCACATACGACGATCTTTCGACGTACATGCGCATGAAGCATTCCGTGTACATGGATGTCAACGGAGCTACGTACTATCTCACGGATGTCAACGAGCACTATTGGCGTGCTCAGGACACGACGCAGCTCAATGAGAAAGGCCATTACGTCGATGCGAGCGAGCTCGTTCCCACGGTAAACGAGTTTCTGGCTCTTCCTTTTATAGATGGCAAACGCATAGAAGAGGTTTTTGACGAGGCAACTTTCTACGCTTCCGAAAAACCCGAGGCATAAAAACCCGACCAGAACGTAGATGAACCGTAGCAGCAGCTCGAACCGCACACGAACACAGGGTAATCGGCAAACAACAAGCCGCCAGCGTGCACGCAGTAACGCGCGCGGTTCATCTACGCGCTCAACTAGCCAACAACACAGAAGGGCCGCTTCCCAGCGCGGCAAGGCGACAAACGGCTCCATACGCGGCAAACGCAGCTCGGTCAAAGCCGCCGCGCAAAAGCAGGTCAAGCGCAAAAGCGCCATCAACAGCCGCAATCTCAAACGGGTAAAGCACCCCCGTCAGGGTCTTGTATGGCGTATCATCGGCGTGATTGGCATTGTCGCAATCATCACCGTTTTGGGCGGCGTGGCCGTCGTGTTCCAAAACGATAGCTCGAAGTACGCCGCGACCGAGCAGTGGCGCCCATTTGTGACCGAGGCCTGCAACGACTGCGGGCTCGACCCCCAATGGACCGATTGCTTGCTCGCCGCCATAGTCATCGAATCCGGGGGCAAAGAAGGCGTCAATAGTGTTATGGGCGTCGAAGGTGACATTATGCAAGCTGCTGAAGGAGCATACGGCTGGATTGTCACCGAGGGCTGGCCCGAACATGCTGTCGCCGCCCAAACACCCGAAGCATCGATATACGCTGGCGTCATGGAATTCAAGCAAAATCTCGAACTCTGGAAGAGCTACCTCGGGGAATTCACGCCCGAAGACACGACGGAGATTCAGCTTGTCATCCAGGGATACAACTTTGGCGCAGATGGCTGGTTTGCATGGTGCAAGAACCGTGGCATCCGCGCTTATACCGTCGATCTGGCGCGGGAATACTCAGATACCGTCATGCCCGAAGGAGCCAAAGGCACACCGACCCATGCCCAGAAATGGCTCAATGCCTACAAAAACGTCCACAAGGAACAGCAATAGCCTGACTGATGAGTCGTCCTGTCATGCCGACTCACCCGCAGTCGAGCTGCGATTCCTCTATGACACGATATTGATCGGCGCTTCTCCGTTGGCGACACGCGCTATGTTCTCCCACGCCATGGTATGCGCGCGTTTGAACATATTGGTCGTCACCCCACCTATATGCGGCGAGAACAGCACTTTCTCCTGCAGGTCTTCCGGCAAGTTGAGAAGCGGATTATCCGCTTGCACGGGTTCTGGGGCGAGCGTATCGAAACCTGCTCCGGCAATCTTGCCGCTTGCGAGGGCTTTCACGCAGGCGTCGTTATCGACGATCTCGCCACGTGCGGTATTGATGAGATAGGCTCCGTCTTTCATCTTCGCAAAGAACTCCGCATCGACCATGCCCGTCGTCTGCGGAGTGACAGGGACGTGGATGCTCACAAAATCGCTGCATGCAAGCATTTCGTCTACAGAAAGGTAGCGCGCGTTAAACCGATCTTCGTCTTCTGGGCTCAGCGGCGTTCGCTTGTTGTAGAACACGCGTGCACCAAACGCATGAGCGCGCACGGCGACTTCGCGGGCGATATCTCCAAAGCCGACGAGCCCGATGGTCGAACCGTAAATTTCCTCGATACCACTCACCATGAGCGATTCTTTCATGTTGATCTGCTTTCCCGCACGAACCGCTTTGTCTCCAGCGCAGACGTGCTTGCAGAGTCCCAGCATGAGAAGAAGCGTCTGCTCGGCAACTGCAATTGCGTTCACGCCGCGGTTATTGCATACATAGATGCCGCGCGCACGCGCACTCTCGCAATTGAAGAGATTGAAGCCGACGCCTTCGGAATGGATGAGCTTGAGATTGGGCATATGCTCGATGAGCTCCGCATCGACAGGAGCGATGGCATCTGCCAAGATGAAATCTGCATCGGGTGCCAAGGCGAGTATCTCCTCGTTCGATGAACCGCGCTCTGCCACTACAATATCCACTTCGCGGGTGATGGGCAGATCGGGAAGATACTTCCTCGTACGTTCTTCGTTACCGATGACCAGCAGTTTCATAGTACCCTCCGTAGATGCGGCTTGTGTTTGACCCGTATGGTACATCATCCTCTCCGTTGTCACGAGTAAAGAGGTGCCTTCCGAGATGGCCGAACAAGGGGCGTCGGACGCAAGCCCAACGCCCCGAAAAACGCTTGCGAGAAAGGGCATGGCCCCTTTGTTCGTGACTCGATTAGCCCCTTGTGCCGCCCTGCATGCTGCCCTGGGCTCCACCCTGAGGTCCGCCCTGCATTCCGCCCATGCCGCCTTGCATACCAAAGCTTTGCTGCTCGGTCGAGGCGCTTGCCTGCGCCGCATCGTTGCCATTGATCTTCACCGCATACGTCTGGCCAGTAGAGATATTGGGAGAGCTTGCCAGCACCCAACTGTATGCGTGCTCGGTTGTATAGCTGACGATTTCGTTTCCTGCGGAATCGACCACACTCACGACATCGCCGGCATTACCGCTCACATTCGCGACGACACTCGCCTGCGTAGAGGAGCTGCCAAAGGACTCCTCCATGCCGCCCGCACTCGTGGCAACAATCGTGCCGCCAGTGATAGTCGCACCCGTGCCCGAGTCGATGGCGCCATTCCCCTGCTTGGTGGTTCCAGAAACAAAGACCTTGCCGCCGCTCATGAGAATCGAGCCATTCGAATCTATGCTATCGCCTTCGCAGGTGAGGTTGAGAGTTCCGCCGCTGATGAGAATCGCGCACGCATCGCTCGTCTCCACCATGCCTCCCTTCATTCCCTGTCCCTGCATACCGTTTTGCTGGAAATTCTGGAAACGCTGCTGATCCATCGACCGCTCTTGCGTGTTTGCGTTCTGCTCGGCGCTTGCCTGTTCGCTTTCCGAACCAGTTGAGGCAACCGAGGCATTCATGCCGTCGTCTGTGGAAATCACGGTCACATCACCACCGGCGACCTCGATAACCTGACCTTCGAGACCCTCAGTGCACGTATTCGCGCGCACCGTACCCGACACGATATCGACGTAGTACGCGCCGTGGACGGCATCATCCGTGGCAGCGATAATGAGATCTCCGCCGTTGACGAGAACGTCGAGGTCGCTGTGCAGCGCATCGTCGGCAGCATTCACGGTCGTCGAGCCGCCGGTCAGGCGAATGAGACGCGCCGCCTGGATGCCATCGTCTTGCGACTCGACTGCGACGGTCCCGCCATCGATGGTGACAAAGCCTTTGCTTTCGTCATCGCTCTTCGAGGATTTGATGCCGTCTCCCTTGGCTATCACTTTCACGTCCCCGCCATTGATGGAAACGCTATCGTTGCCATTGAGACCATCGTCTGCCGCATTGACCGTGATGGTGCCGCCGGTAACCGTCAAATCGTCCTTGGTTCCGATACCATCCTTGACCGTTGCAGTAACCGTGAGCGAGCCCGTGCCGTTGATTGTCAGATCACAGGCGCTGTACAGGGTCGCATTCGCTTCATCATCTGCACCCGTCAGGCTCCAGGAGCCATCAGCAAGTGTATTCGTCGTGCCGTCGGCCAAAGTCACGAAGACCTTATCGGCTGTTTTCACATTGATGCACGGGCCGCTATTGCAGGTCATATCGACCCCGGCAAGCACAATCTGCACCTTTGCAGAATCACTGGCCGCCACGACAATCTGGGCATTGGAGGAGCTGCCGGAAACCAGATACGTGCCTTCCTCTGTGATGGTGACGGTCGACCCGCTCGCCTGAGCTCCATTGCCGCTCACATTTGCCCCAGAAGAAGACAGCTCGATCTTCGTCGCGCTTGACGCATCGTAGCTTGCATCCTGGTCACGGTCCGAGTACTCGAACTTCATCGAGGAAATATCGCTTGCAACTTGCGTAGCTACCTGACCAGCCGTCGAGCTCGTCGGAGCCTTGGCGCTCGTGACAGAAGCCGTGGATTGCGCGCTGCTGCTCGAGCCGCTCGAGCTACCCTGGGAGCATCCCGCAAGCGCGCCACCGCACAAGGACAATGCTAGAACGGCGCTCACGGCAATTCGCGCCGGGCGGGAGAGAAGCTTACGCACTCTCGTACTGAAGCTTCTGTCGTCGTTCGACTGAACAATATTGCGTGAATTCATAATTACAAGGTCTCCTTTGCAAAAACGGGACGGCCGCACTGGACGGTCAGATTGCCGTTGCGCGTACGCACTTCGTCGAGGAACAGTTTTTCCTGGTCTTTATCTTTGAGCGTTATTGCGTATTCGAGCTGGTACAAGCTGCCCATATTGGTCGTCTTGACATTCACGAGTTCGCTCTTGGACGTGTACTGGTCAAAAAGGTCATCGAACAGCGAGATGTAATCCATGTCCTCGGGAATGGCGACCTTCAAGGAACGGTCGACCGACGTACCCGTTTTCTGACCAAGAGGCGAGCTTACGAAGATGATATTCGCCAGGCCGACGATTACCGTGAACAGGGCCGCCAAGGTGATGTAGCCCATGCCCGTCGCCAGACCAACCGCCATGGCAAAGAACACGGTTCCAATATCTTTGGCACTGCCTGGGATCGAACGGAAACGTACCAGATTGAACACGCCCATCACAGCCACACCGGCGCCGATATTGCCGTTGACCAGGGCAATCACCATCTGAACGATAATCGGCAGCAGCGCAATTGTGACGACGAAGTTCTTCGAGTACTTATGCTTGTACATGTACACGAACGCAATGACCAAACCCAAGATGAGCGATGCGAGAGAGCAGATGAGAAAGCTCCCGCTCGTCATTGTTGTTACCGTGCTTTCGGTGGCTCCGATAATGCTTGTGAATACTGAATCAAGCACAATATGCCCCTTTCATTCCGTAAATGATCGTTACTTGCTATCGTTTTGGTTTAGCGTCGTTATGCAGCGTGCGCGTGGGATAACCTGCGTTGAATCTGACGCGGGCTCATGTATTCGGGCTGCTTTGCCGTGCAGAGCGCCTTGTAGGCAAGCCCCACCTTCGAGCAGGAAACCGGATACGCCCCGACCTGGTCGAGTGCATGCACAAGCCACAGCGGATACGTGCCGAGCGCCTTGACCTCCATGATGACCGTATCGTCACCGAAAATCGGAGTTCCCTGAAATCCCTCATCGAAGCGCAGGTTGTGCGCACGCCAACGGGCATTTCTGTCAAACGTGATGCGAATATTCGAACCATCGTTGCTGCGGATGGAGTGACGCTCGACGATAATCATAATTGCCGGTGCAATATTTCCGTGTCGGGAAAGGCACGCATCGATTTCGCGGATGTTCTGCTGCTTGATCATATCCATATCCTTCGCCTCAAGCGCGCTGCCGAGCAGGCTTGCCGCCGAATACGGCGTGCCTTCCAGATACGCCTGACCGCCTTCGATGCTCATGCGGATACGGCGTTTGTATACGATGCCTTTGAACTTCTTCTTGAGCTCGACAAAAACGCCCGCCTCATCGCTTGGAACGTCATAACAGCGAATGCGCAGCTTCTCTTTGTACAGAGGCTTTTCGATCGAGCGATTGATCATGGAGAATTGCGGAGTATCGTAGTACAGGCTCGAAATCGTGCTGTGCGCGTACTGGTCATCGCCGAACCTGTCACCGACGAGCTGCATAAAGCGCGCAAGCGTCTCCTCGTCGAGCACGTATTTCTTCTCCTTGCGCTCGAACGTGTCGATGAATTTGGCCTGCACTGTGTTCTGTGTAGCGTTTGCTTTCATTTCCCGCTTCCCTTCTTCAGTCTGGAAAGCAGAATAAAATGCAAACCTGAAAAGCCCCTTAAAGGGAAAGCTCTCGGCTATCCGGTTTTCTGGATTTCGTATTTATATGAATCCGCGGGAAGCATCCAGCCATTGGAGCCAAGCGTGCAGTCGCACACGCAGCTGCGGCCGCTCGTAATATCGCTCACGATCACGAGTCCGCGGTTTTCGGCAGCGCCGTTGTCCTGCGTGACAGTGCACGGCTCTGCTTTGGCATCGGAGTAGCCAAAGTATGCCAGGGCATACTGAGCTACTGCCGCGTACTCATAGCTATTTCCGGACTTGCCAGAAGCAAACCACTGCTTCGCATACACGCGTGCCCAGTCGGAATTCTGAGGGGCCTTGTTATCGTCGCGCTCGGCGTAATCCGACCATGCAACAGCCAAGTACGCCTTGTACGCGTTTTCTGTCGCGCTCGCACCGGCTGTGGTCGCAGAATCGCAGAAATCCTTGATATTCGCATCAAGCTCGGCGTCACCTGTCGTAAATACCTTTCCCTCCAGCCAGGGATCCTCGACACCAGCGGAAAGCGACTGAGACGCCGACGACGAAGACTGCTGCGTCTGACTGCTTTTGCTCGTTTCGGCCTTGCCGCCGCAAGAGAAAAGCGTGTTCGCAACAAAAGCGATGATAACGACGGCGACTACCGCAGCAGCAATAATGCGTGCGCGCGGTGAGCTATTGCGCGCCATATCCACAACGCGCCCGCCAACTTCGCGCACACGGTCAAGCTTGCTCTGCCCCTCTTGGTAGAACTCTTCTTGATAGTATTCGTCTTGGTACTCCGACTCTTCATCCACAAAATCGGATCCATCGAGCCCCCGATTCTGCGGACCGTTCAGAGACTGCCCGAGCTGCACGGTTCTGCGTTCCGTATCGTGCTCGTAGCCTGTATGAGAACCGCGCGTTTCTGCAGAGTGGGCATTGCGTGCAGGCGTCCTCCGGGTCATGACGGGTTCATCGAAATCATCCACGAAGCGGCTGTTGTCGAACATGCTGTCGCCACGTCGCGAACTGTATTGCCCGTCGCGCCAAAGTCTGTCGGCGGGATTGCTCGAAGCAATGGAATCTTGCCAGCGCGTCTCATGGGGTTCGCGAACCTCACGGCTGGCCTCGACGCGTGGCTGTCGCTCCTCGCGCGCATACGATGCTCGAGCTTGCTTTTCTTGAGAACGAAACGCGCCTGTGCGCCCTTCCGCCGCCGGCTGCCTCTCGATCTTACTTGTGGATAGATCACGTTCGCGAGCCTGGCGAGAACGTCTTTCGAGCTCTATGCCAGTTGTATTGTTCATCTCGCGGGCCTTGCGAGCACGGGCCTCATTGCTGCGGCGCGCGGCCTCGGCACGTTCAGCCCAAGACCCCTCCACGCCGGAAGCGTCCAGACTTGCGTATTTGCCTCGGACATTCGACACGTGTTCGCGATGGCGCGTTGAACCCGCGCTTCCGCGAGGCGTGTTCAGCCTCGAGCTCCCTCTGTATCTGTTCTCGCTATTCCCCGCCATACTTTGCTCTGAACGCAGCTTTCGATTCCATGTCTCCCATTGCGAAAATCAATCGTTAATTGTATCTCAGATTGAGCTTTCATGACCGAAAACATGGTCGCAAATGACGATTATTCGTGTGGTGACTGCTCGAGAATCAGTCCCTCAATTGTGGGGAACGATTCTCTGCAAACGAGCGGTTCTAATTGTAGCGACGACCGTAAACCGCGACGCCGGAACTTCTGCGGTTAAAAATCCAATGTCGTCTCACGTAGATTGCATCATCGTTACGTCTGAAGAACTTTGAAAGCCACATTTGCACCACCCAGCATCAATAATGTTTTCCGTGCATCAACAGACATCAAAACCGCATGTCCCCGTATTGCAAAGCCATGTAACCCCTTCGGGTTGCAGCCAACTCCTACCTACGCTTTCCGCTCTTCGCCGTCATTTCGCTGACCTTCGGGGACCACCAAGTCAAACGGTATGCGGTTTTGAGCGACGAGCTGCTTTGTGGCCATCACCACAAACGTATTGAAGTTCAACCCCAAAGCGTCAAGCTTGGCGCTTGCCTCTTTTTTCAGGTCGTCGTCCATACGTATAGTCGTCGACTTCATCATCTTTGTGCCCTAGCTGCGTTTGTATACTATTTATATGTCTATTTGTGTTATATCAGGCGTGTATAGTATATCTATATTATTTCTTTTTGCCATATGTTTTTACATATTTATTCAAGAAACTGGCTTGTGGAGATTTGCACAATCCGACGCGAGATGTATAAGAGGCTCTCTGTAAAGTCGAAGGCGGCATCTTGCAAGCTGGCACTGCACGCCAGAAAGCTGCAACCTAAACGTCATCCAAGCACATACAGAGAGCAGTATAATTTCTGCCAATACTCACGTGAGGAGCCTTTAGATGAACGAGCCAGCTCAACCCTATGTCGCTGATTACGAGATGTGCATCCCGTTGCGTACAACGGATTTCGACCGCTTTACCGAACTCAAGCCTTCTGCGGTACTGCAGCTTTTCCAGGAAGCCGCGACGCGACAGGCCGAGGAGATGGGCATAGGTTTTGGAAAGATGTTCGACAAAGGCGTGCTATGGGCGGTTATCCGCACAAGATACGATGTCCTTGAGCAGCCGCGTCTCTACGACGAGATCCTCGTTCGAACCTGGCCGCATGACCCTTCTAAGTTTTCCTTCTTGCGCGACTACACTATCAAGGATTCAAATGGAAATTTGCTCGTGAAAGGCACGTCCGAATGGGTTCTCATGAGCAGAGAAGACCGCTCGTTTGTCTCGCTTCTTAGTGTTTACAACGACAATCCGGTCTATCTCGAGGATCGCAATTACAGCAAGAAGCCGCGCAAGCTGCGCAATTTCGACCATGAGGGACTTGAGCCCTGCGTGATCTGCCCTCCCTATAGCACGGTCGACCTCAACGGTCATGTCAATAATGCTAACTATGCCGACTTGCTCCTCGATGCAATCAGCCCGCACGAGGGCCATTCCGTCAAGTCATTCCAGATAGATTACCGACGAGAAGTGCATGAAGGCGAGCCTCTGCATATTTACACATGCAAAACTGAGGACGGATTAGAGGCAAAAGGGCTCGATGCAGAGGGCAACGTGATGTTTGCCGCGCACATCGAGGTGTGAGCGGGCCTCGCACCCGGCGGTTACGGCATCTCGCGCCCGGCGGTTACGGCATCTCGCGCCCGGCGGTTACGGCATCTCGCGCCCGGCGGTTACGGC
>CACZSV010000170.1 GCA_902783925.1 uncultured Coriobacteriaceae bacterium | reverse complement strand
GTGCCATGCGCGCCGTAGCGGCGGATATGGTAGTCGGCATAGTACTTCCAGGGCAGCGGGTACATATAGGCTTTGGGCGGCATGGTCGCATGAAACGCCGTGTCGAACACGGCCACCTGCGGAGTGCCCGGCAGCATCTCGGCAAGCATGTCGATGCATGCATCCGCCGCCGGGTTATGCAGCGGAGCGAGCTCTTCGACCTTGGACAGATTGGCGCGTGCTTCCTCGTTGATGAGCGTAGCCTTGGTAAAATACTCGCCACCTGCGACAATGCGGTTGCCTACCGCATCGATTTGCCCAAAGCCGCTAATGGGGCTTTCCGGATCGTCGACCATGATGTCGAGCAGCTTCTTCAGACACTGGGCGACCGTGAGACCGGAGACGTTATAACGCACCTTCTGGAAATCGGGCGCAAACGAAACGTTCATGAACGCGCCTTCGGTGCCGACTTTCTCTGCAAGGCATTTCATGGAAACCGACTTGCCATCTGTTTCTATAAGCTGGCTTTTGAGCGAGGAACTTCCCGCGTTGACGACGAGCACGAGCATAGTGACCTCCTGGCGCGTGTGCGTGCTATTAACCGCATTGATTGTAGCCCATTTGCTTTCACGATTCTTTTCCAGCAATCAAACAAGAGGGCCAACATAGGGGTCTGTCCCCTTTCTCGCAAATGCATACACGTAAGGGACTGTCCCCTTTGTGTGCATGCGCGCTAATATATGGTTTTACGAAGAGCATAGAGGATGCGAAATGCAAGGGAGCGTTCCAGATGGACTTTCTCGAACTCGCCAAGAACAGATACTCAGAGCGGCGTTTTTCCGGAGAACGCGTGAATCTGCAAGATGTGAACCGCATACTCGAGGCGGGTCGGCAAGCGCCTTCATGCGTGAACAAGCAGTGCACGCGCGTCGTTGTCATCGACGACGATGACGAGCTTGAGCGATTGGACAGCTGCACGCGGTTTCGCTTTGGAGCAGCGCTAAGTCTCTGCGTCTGCTACGACACGCATAGCGAGTGGGAGCAGCGCACGCTGGGCGGCTACGGAAAAGTCGATACGTCCATCGCAATGACCCAGATGATGTATGAAGCGGAAAGCCTCGGATACGGAACGCTCATCGTCGCCGGATTTGACGAAGAACGCCTGCGTGAACTCCTCAAGCTGCCCGATGATATTTTGCCCGTGATGCTACTGATGGTCGGATGCAGAAGCGAGCAATCCACGCCTGCAAGACTGCATTTCGAGCGCATGCCGCTGAGCGAGACCGTCTCGCATGGCGTCTACGGAAATCCCTGGTAAACGAAACCCCCAGCTTATTCGCTAAAACAGGCCGAGCTGTTCGCTTTCGGCAATGAGCGGTCGCGCGTCGGCTGGACCCGTCTCGAGCGAGATTCCGCTGCGATCTGCAAGACCGGAAAACTCGCCGGCAAACCATTTGCGGACCTCATCGGGTCGCAAAATCAACGGCATGCGGTCGTGTATACTCGCAACGCTCTGATTGGGTTGCGTTGTCACAATCGAGCAGCGACCGTTTTCGCTGACGCCCGCAAAGAGCAGCGCTTCATTGCCCTCTAAGGCGAAGATATACGGCCGCTTGACAGCCCTTCCCGTCGATTGCGACCTTACTTTCTCGTTCATATGCGGCTCGTAGAAACGCGCAGCGGGAATGATACAGCGCCCATGCTCGCTCGCATTTTGCCACATCTCGGAACCTTCGAGTATCGATTCGATACGCGTGTTGAATACAGGATTTCTCGACCACTCGACGTCGAATCCCCAGACGAGCTCAACCACATTGAACGTTGAGTCAATAGCCAGAATCGTATCGTTTGGATAGGCGTCTCGAACGTCGGCTGCAGAAATATCGCCCTGGGCATCGAGAGCCATCTGGCCACTTGCGGATGCGGCAATCGCCCGCACCTGGTCACGGGGCAAGACTTGATACCGTCCGCACATGCGTATTCCAATCTTTCAGTACAGCAGCAATAGAGGCGACAAACAAGGTGCTGGCCAAAGCCAGCATATATGATACGGGATTAAACGCGCGGCATTTCGCGGATTCTCGAAGCACACTCGAAGCTACGCGAGGGCCAATCCAATAACGCCAATACCCATGGCGACGATGGAGATACCCATAAAAATGCCGACCGTTGCCATAAGCCCGAGCGGGTCGAACAGGCTGATCACGCCAACAGCGAGAATCAAGATACCCAGAATAAGAACCGGCACCCAATTGCGGAATCGATCATCGCCCTCCTTATACGCGGTACGCATGTTCATGCTCATGAGAATACGCATAGCGCCTCCGACGATAAGCCAGGCTGCAAGCATATAGATGAGCATCATCTCGACGGCGAAGCGTGCAAAGTAGTTGCCAAGGATAAGGATGCCGAGCACGACCGACGCAATGCCGCCAATCAAGGGCCACACATTGCTATAGCCGGATTTCCTCATCTGGAACCAGACAACGGCATTGGCAACGCCATCGGCCACCATGACTATGCCGACAAGCCAAGAAAGCGACGCGAAAGTCTCGACCGGCGTGAAAAGGCAGTATGCGCCGCCAATGATAATGAGAACGCCGAATATTATCGCAAAAACCTTGCCGAATCCCATATACAACCCCTCTTTTCGAAAACATCGTATGCGGCGCTTAAAGCCGCTTCTTTTTTTCTGCGCGCGATTATACCCTACTCGTCTCTCGATAATTCGCCAAAGACTCGCGCAATTGGAACGACGGCCTGCGGGTCGGCATGACGACTCGCAGGCCGTATTTGAAACGCTATTGCTCCCAGTAATCCAGCGGCTCGTAGTTCTTCACGAGCTCCACGCGCAGATCCTCGATCGTCGAGCAATTCGCGATGACGGTGACAGGCTCGCCCGCAGCGGCGATCGCCTCGATGAGCTTTGCGTAATCGGTCTCGACGCGAATGTTCTGCTCCGCGACGCCCGCCTTTACTATGCGCGCCTTCATGTCTGCGAAGCACGGCCCGCCCACGGTTACTTCCGTTTCGGGGGTGATGAGCGTCTCCCAGCGAACATCCTCGATCCAGTCCGTGTAGATACCATCCATGATCTCGTTTCCGAGCAGGCACACAAGGTTCTTCGGCAGCTCATCTTCGGATGCGATCATGTTGATGAGCTGATTGCATCCTGCGGTGTTCTTCATGAGGAGCAGGCGTGTCCGAGCGCCATCGATATCGAAGATCTCAAAACGATGGGCGGCGTGCTTGAAATGCGCGAGGGCGTTTGCCGCCTCGTCTTCGCTCACGCCGAGCGCAACGAGCCCCGCAAATGCAGCGACGGCGTTATAGGCATCGTAGCCCGCCCGTATATTCGCCGGAAGCTCGAGCTCACGCTCGCCCACGCGCACCGTGAGCGTGCAGCTCTTTTCGCGCCTATCGCTTATTGCCGTCACGGCGATATCGGCCATATGATGCGCGTAGCCGCAGTTCGGGCAGCTGAAGGTCCCCAAATGCGCGAAGCTGCGATGGGAGAACTCGAGCTGCGTTCCGCATTTCACACACTCGACGCGCTCGTCGAAATCGCCGACGCCGTTTTCGTACGGATCGCACTCCATGCCAAACCAGACGACCTTGTTGGGCACGGCGTCTGCAATGGATGCCGTGACCTGGCAATCCGCATCAAGAACGAGCGTCGTGTCCGGGGATGACTTGATCGCCTCGATGATGTAGTCGCGCGCGGTCGTCCATGTTGGATAGCGGTCGACCTGGTCGCGGTACAGATTGGTGACGACGAGCACCTGGGGCAAAGTCGCGGGTAAAAGCCGCTTCGTGGCGCCTTCGTCGCTTTCGATGACCGCCCAATCGCTCTTTCTCTTGCCGCCGATACTGCTGTCGAGCGCGAGCGTCGTGGCGATGCCCTGCGAAAGATTCGTGCTCGAGGGGTCATAGGCGGCGGAGCCGAACGCGTTGATAATCGCCTGCTGAACCATGTGCGTCGTGGTCGTCTTACCGTTGGTGCCCGTGATGACGATGGTTTTGTGGCCTTCGCTCAAATGGCGGATGAGATCGCCGTCGAGCTTGAGGGCAAGCTTACCGGGAAGCGCCCGTGCATTGCGCCCCATCGCACGCATGACCTTGTGCGTTGCATGACATGTGGCAATCGCCGCAGAAGTCCTCACGGACATATTCTCACCTCAGACGAACTTGAATTGCATGCATTCTTTCGACGAAGGAGGATAGCAGAACTGCAAAAGCCCTGCGAGAGTCGTATTGCACGCAGGCGCGTAGGAACAGGGTCGGAACGGTGCCAACATGTCGTAGGGCCATTTGCGTTAGGCCGCTTCAGCGGGCCCGAAGACACAGGCCATGGGCAGTGGGCGAGCAAATAGCCCGCCCCTACGGGCCCACCCCTGCGTCGTCAGCGCGGGGCGTGCGGTGCGCCCCATCGCCAATTGACTTCTACTCGATGGGAAGACCGCCCGCCTGCTGCACGCCAGGTACAGCCGGGATGGTAGCAAACCCGACCTCGAGCTCTTCATCCGTGGGAATATGGTCGACCATCGTGCCGTTGTTGTATGCCTCGTACGCCGTCATATCGAAATACCCTGTGCCGGTCAGGCCAAAGAGAATTACCTTCTCCTCGCCCGTCTCGGCGCATTTGAGCGCTTCGTCAATCGCCGCACGAATAGCATGAGCGCTCTCCGGTGCGGGAAGGATGGTCTCGAGCTTCGCGAACTGCTCCGCTGCGGCGAAAACATCGGTCTGCTTTACAGAAATGGCATCCAGAAGACCATCGTATTTGAGCTGCGAGATAATGGGGCTCATGCCGTGGTAGCGGAGGCCGCCCGCATGGTCCGGGCTCGGAATGAAGCCGTTGCCGAGCGTGTACATCTTCACGATCGGGCAGGTCTGGCCCGTATCGGCGAAGTCGTACGCAAAGCGTCCGCGCGTAAGCGAGGGGCAGCTCGCGGGCTCAACAGCGATGAAACGCGTGTCGGGATGCACGCCCTTGATCTTGTCGCGCATGAACGGCGCGATAAGCCCGCCGAGATTGGACCCGCCACCTGCACAGCCGATGACCACGTCCGGATACTCGCCGAGCTCCTCGAGCGCCGCGTAGCTCTCGAGGCCGACGATCGACTGGTGTAAGAGCACCTGGTTGAGCACGCTTCCGAGCTGGTAGCGGCCCTTGTTTTCGGGCACATGCAGCGCGCGCTCGACCGCCTCGGAGATTGCGGTGCCCAGCGAACCCGAGCGGTTTGCCTCATTGGCGTACATCTTGCGACCGATCTCGGTCTCTTCAGAAGGCGACGGCGTGACGTTGGCGCCAAAGGTCTGCATGACCGAGCGACGGAACGGTTTTTGCTCGTAGGACGCGCGCACCATGAAGGCGTCGCAGTCGAGCTGGTAGTGCGCCGCAGCCTCGGAAAGCGCGGTGCCCCACTGGCCGGCTCCCGTCTCTGTCGTAATGGTCGTCAGGCCCTGCTCGTGCGCATAGTATGCCTGCGCGAGCGCGGAATTGAGCTTATGTGAACCGGAGGTGTTGTTTCCCTCGAACTTGTAATAGATGTGAGCAGGCGTGTTCAGCGCGCGCTCCAGATTGTACGCACGGCATAGCGGCGAGGGGCGGTACACCTTGTACATCTCCTGAACGCCTTCCGGGATGTCGACGTAGGCCGTCTCGTTATCAAGCTCCTGGCGAACGAGCTCGTCGGCGAACACCGGCGCGATATGCTCGAATTGCGCGATTGTGCCGTCGGGCAGACGCATGGGAGCAGGCGGGTTTGGCATATCCGCGCGCAGGTTGTAATACTGCTTCGGGATCTGCTCTTCGCGCAGGTACAGACGGTAGGGTTTCTGCTCGTGCATGTTATTGGCGGCGCTTGCGTTCTCGGACATTGGTCGGTCCTCCTTCTTCCCTTGCGGGAATTGCTGGTGGGCAAGCTGTTGGTCTTGCCCGCATCGATTGAGGAGGATCTGCAAAAAAATAACCCATCCTCAATCCCTCTTAGGATTCAAGGACGGGCTTCGAAATCTGTATCGAGGCTCGCGGTGCCACCTTGATTCACGGTCATACCGTGCGCTTAGCGGAATGCCAACACATCCCCGGCTATAACGTCAGTCGAAACGTCGCAGGATTATCCGAAACCACCGGCCTGCGCCCTCAGCGGACCACTCAATGCCTCGCATTTCGTCCCGGCTCTCAGCACCCCGGGCTCTCTGTGCGCGCGTCAGCATCTACTTCCCCGCCTCAACGGTTTAGAGGCACAATATCCTACTTTTCGCGAAGGTGCAAGATTTTTTACAGATGCTTAAAGCCGCACCGCTGTCAGGGAGGTTCCGGGTCTGAAAGAAAGAGCCTGTCCCCTTTTTTCGCCTGAGCAAGCGAAGCGAGTCGAAGGATCTCGCGGTGGGTTGCAGCCCATCACGAGATTCTTCGATTTCGGACAGCGGGACGCTCCTACAATTGGCGAATATGGACGCTCATGTCGAGCGGAGTGGCCGTATACAGCGAAGTCGTGGCAAGCCCGTCGACGCCGCATCCAGCATATTCGGCCGCATTGCCCGGATTGATACCACCTGTTGCGATGAGCACAATGCGCGGATCTATCGCACGCAGCTCTTTCACGAGCGCAGCAACTGTTGACGGCCGCATCTTGTCGAGCTGTATGCCATCGACGCCCTCACGCGCAAGTATCCTGGCCTGCTCCTCATTTGCCTCGACGAAGACCTTCTTCTCGATGCAACGGCGCTTGATCGCAGGCAATTGCTCAACAAACGCTTCGAAACCCCCGAGAAAGTCGTAATGGTGATCGAATACCATCACGGTCTCGGAGAGCCCG
>CACZSV010000169.1 GCA_902783925.1 uncultured Coriobacteriaceae bacterium | reverse complement strand
GCCCATAAAGGCACCTGCAAAGAAGTGCCCCTCTTGGGCAAAATCCATTGGATTAAATAATGAGTGCTAAGACACGCGCATCGCTGTTTTAGGATGCGTGCAATTTCGTTTTAGTGGTTCAGACGCTAAGCAACCCTAGCTGGAAGGAGCCAGATATTCTTGGTCTCGAGATTATCTGGCTCCTATCGCCATATGCGGGATTCTTGTAAGAACTTGGCTATACTCTCGATATCGTGGTTGCGCGTTCGCTCGGAATGACATGGAGGGTGTTTCTATATGAAACGACAGAGCACAGCGCTTATTTCATGTTTGGCCGCTCTGTGCATCGTCGCACTTATGTTGAGCGCCTGCGGCTCTGGACAGCGGCAGGCAAGTTCGAGCGCATCGCCTAATCCTGCAGCAATCGCATCGAGCGCATCTTCTTCGGCCGCCCCTTCGAATTCAAGCTCGGGCTCGAATTCGACGAGCCTTGTGGATAAAGCTCGTTCGCTGAACGGCGTGTCAAGCGTTGCGCCATCTTCGAGACCAGATGTCGCCAGCGAGGATGCTCTACGTGCGCAGCTGAATATCGAGGAATACGTGCATCCCGAGCTCGATCACGGCGATAAATCTGCCCCCTATCAAAAATACATCGTCTTGCACGACACGGAAGGAAACGCTGACGGACACGGCGTCATCGACGGATGGTTGAATGACGGTAGGTTCATCGCATCGCATTTCATCATCAACAAAGACGGGAGTATTGTGCAGGCGGTACCTATCGACCGAATTGGACACCATGCCGGCTACGGCAACACGGGACATAACGAGCAATACGGAGTCACAGACGAATCGCGCGATGATATGCGCGGCGCTAAACCCATCGGCGACTGGGCAAGCGACTATGGTATGAATTCGCATTCCGTAGGCATCGAGATAGTACACGAGGGCAATGACGAGTAC
This sequence comes from uncultured Coriobacteriaceae bacterium, assembly GCA_902783925.1. Classification (GTDB taxonomy): domain Bacteria; phylum Actinomycetota; class Coriobacteriia; order Coriobacteriales; family QAMH01; genus QAMH01. The sequence goes on along the minus strand of CACZSV010000169.1, from coordinate 8,894 downwards.
CCGGAGGCGCAATTGGCTGCGCTCGATGGCCTCATTGCGTACATCGACGCACACTACGACTTCGAGAGTACGATTATCGACCATAAGATGTGGCGCAGCGGCAACAGCGACACTTCGGATGCATTTTCTGGTTACCTCGCTAACTATCGAGACCATCGCACGCACGTTTGAAGCGGGTGAGAGCGCTCATGTGCATGCGAAAACATGGAGGTTCTGCACGGCCATGATACAATCGCACTGTTACCCAACCAGTTCACTCTCTAACGGTGGTTATCAAGGAGGGCGCTCATGTTTTGCGAACAGTGCGGATCTGAACTCGTCGAGGGCGATGCATTCTGCTGGAATTGTGGAGTGCCTGTCCAAAGAGGGGACGAGCCCCTCAATGCACAGAATATGGATGACGCGTTCTCGCCGAGCACGCAACCACCGCAATCTGATGCCAATGCATCTGCGCCTACGGTTGTGATCCCAGTTCCACCAGCCCAGAGCGATTATCACCAGCCCGGTGCGCAGCCTGGGCAATACATACCCCAGCAGCCTCCCCAGTATCCGCCCCAGTCGCAATATCAGCAGCAATTCCAAACACAGCCACAGCAGAAGAAATCGAATACCGGCCTCATCGTCGGCATTATCATCGGGGTGGCTGTGATTATCGCTGCCATACTCATCGTGGTCTTTGTCATCAGGCCATTCGGGCCGGCGAGCCCAGCAGCCACGACAAGCAGCGAAAACGTAAACTCAGCTACGGGCTCTCCAAGCGCACTGTCGTCCTCACCCAGCTCCTCGACGAGTCGCTCCTCCTCGACATCGACGGCCAACAGATCTGGCTCTGTCACGCTCTCCGTGACGACGGCGGGCGGCGAGCGAATCTCCGGCGACGTGCGCCGTGATTCAAACGGCTACGTTATCGCAGATTCGAGCACACGGGAATACTCCTTCAACGAGCTTAAAGCTATGAACCTCTCGGATGCCGAGCTCTGTGTCGCGTGGAACGAGCCATTCGCACGAAACGGATACCACTTCAAGAACCCCGACCTGCAGAAATACTTCGAGTCGTGCAGCTGGTACCACGACACCGGCAACTCATCGAACTTAACCGGCGCGGCGGCGGCCAACAACTCGACGCTTCGCTCAATTGCCGAAGAACGTGGAAGCGCGAGACGTTGGATGGATCTCGCCTCGCGATAGGCTTCGTCCTCGAGCGTCATATGAACCCTGAAATGAAACTGAAAGACATTCGACACTTCAGGGTTTATTCAGGTTCGCCCCGTATAGTTCAATTATCAGGTTCGGGCAAGCAAAAACAGGACAATCCCTCCCCTGTAGCATCCCTCCCCCGACAACGCCTCGAACCGATGTACCCAACGCCCTGGCGGTTTTCTCCTCCCCTTTCCGCCGGGGCTCTTCTCTTCTTTCGTAATATCTCATGCGTGCGAGACGCTAGACATGCCAACCACTCTGTGAGATTGAATCTGCTCGAAGGCGAGGGAGAATAGATGAGAGAGCCAGACACAAACCAGGAATCGAAAAGCGATCGCAAGATCAAGCAGGGCTTTCTACGCGTACTTGCACACAAACATTTCGATGACATGACCATCGTCGAGGTCGTTAAAGAAGCGCACGTGAGTCGAAGCACGTTCTATCTTCGCTTCGAAAATCTATCTAATGTCTACGATGCGCTTGTTGCAGATATGCTTGGCAATGCTACACCTATAGACATGCAGGTCGACTGCACCGAATGCAAAAGCATCGCATCGCAACACTCCGCAAAACCATTCTGTGAGCTCGTGCGCGGATCTTCCGAATACGCTCCCCTTGTCAAAGAGGACCGCTTTCTCGCTTCTGTCATTCAGCTCATGGACGCCGCCAAAGACGGGAGCATGGTTCGCGAGGGACTCGAGCGCGGCCTGACCCATCAGCAGGCGTATGCGCTGCACGTGTTCCAAATGAGCGGCTGCTTCGCCGCAAGTGTTATGACCGACACAGACGATGCGGAATGGCCAAAGGTCAAAGAAGCTATCGACACGTTTATCTCTGGCGGTATCAGCTCGCTTCGTTAGGCAATGATTGGCGCAATCAAGGTCATCATTGCGAGGCTTGAGTTGGGCGCACTCCGGTACGCTCGATGTCGCAGCTAGACGACACTCGCGCAGACGAGTTTGGGCAGGCTGAACCCCATCCCATTGAGCGCGCCTCTTCGGCAACCAATCAGGTAAAGGTGCGCCTGGAAGCGCCAAGGTCCCTCTTAAGCGGAGAATTCGCCGGGCCGCGCAGATCGTCAAACGAGCCCGCACGGGTTCTCGCCTTGCCCTTTGCCCAGTCGGCTACTGTGAACTTCTTGTCCGGGTTGTTCTGTATGGTTTCTCCAAACATCTCGCAGAACCCTCTGAGCTCCTCGAGCAGGTCTTCGAGCGATCCATCATACACGTCGATAATGTAGCTTTTAAACACATCGTAGACTTCGCCGGCGTTGTGAATACGGGCGCGCGGAAAACGTATTGCCAACCACCCATGTACAGCTGCATTGAGCTTAGCGCCATCGGGATCATCGCCAATGGCCGCTTCGATTTGCTCCCAGTACTCATGATACAAGCGCGCTTGCTCCTTGTGACCTACGCCAACGAGCAGCGAATTGCGTACTAAATCTCCCATGGTAAGCGGCATACCTTTGGAGTTAAGGCTCTCGAAGACGAGCTGGGGCGAATCGTCATCGTCCAGCTCGGCGACAATCGCGAAAAGGTTCTGGACGCCCCGCCAAAACACCTTCGGGTCGAAATCGGCCCCCTTTTCCATATGGCCCCTGAAAAGACGGTAATTCTCAGCCACCCGTTCGGAAGGCTCATCGGGCATCGTGCACACGCCCACGACTGCTGCCAGCGTTTCGCAATCTGCACGTGCCAGGGTCAGCTTGGGGACGTGAATATCATCGCCCACACGCAAGTATGTCTGTTCAATCACGCCAGCGTCGATCCAATCAGGCGTCTCTTCGAGACTGCGTAGATAATCGGCGAACGCCGCGAGCATGATGGTGAGAGTCGCCATGCGTTGCTGTCCATCAATAACATCGAATTGCCTGGCTGCATCTTCATCTTGAGCCTCAACGGAATACAGAACCGTCCCCACAAAATGCTCGCTATTCAAGCGCCCCGCTCGGAGCGTATCGCGCCATAGCTCCTCGCATTGAGCATCGCACCAGGAATACACGCGCTGGTACACGGGGATTTTGAAAGAGACATTTGGCATTCCGAGCACGTCAAGGAGCTTTCTTTGCTGCGTTCTCACGGGATTCTCCTACAGATAGACATCGATATCGCGATATGACGGAGGCGTCTTGGGTCCACCGTCTTTGAGAGGACGGTCGGAAACCAGAGTCTTGGGTTTTCCGTTCTTAGCCCAATCGAACTTCGAGCGGAACGCCTTGACCGCGTGGTACTTGTAATTTTCGGCCCAAACAAGGCAGAACGACCTGAGCTCGTCGAGCAACTCTTCTGCAGTACCGTCAAATTCATCCTCGACATACGCCTTGAAAACGCCATAGACTTCGTTTGCTTTGAGGGCCCTGACCTTCGTGTACCGCACCTGTAGCCAGCCATGGACGGCATTGTTGAGCTTGAGCGAACCGGGATCTGGCTGGAACATACTCTCGATGGGTGCCCAGTATTCATCATAGAGACGCGTCTGTTCTTCATGCGTCATAGCAATGAGCAAGAAGTTGCGGATGAGGTCGGCCGTGGAAAGCGGCATGCCCTTAGAATTGAGGCTTTCGAACACGAGCTGGGGAGAGTCTTCGTTCGTAAGCTCGGCAAAAATCACAGTCAGTAATTTGAGGCCGTTGAAAAGCTTTTCGGCATCGAAGCCTTCTTCCTGCATCTTTGCACTGAAAAACTCGAAATTTCGCACGACGTTTTCGGACGCGTTATTTGGCAGGGGCGTGCCGTTGACAATGGCAAAGAGTGTCTCGGTGTCTGTCCGCGACAGTATGAGCCTGAGTTCGCCGTCAACGCCCTCATCGCAGTACAGATAGCTGCGTCTAATCGTGTCTGCATCGATGCCGTCAAGCTCGTTGTGGGTTTCGTCTAGGTACTTGGCAAGCGCCGCAAGAAGCAGAGTAACTGTAGCGCTGCGCTGCTGCCCGTCGATAATGCTGCGAATTTCGCAACGGCACTCTTCTTCGCCCTCTGGAATATAGAGCAAGGTGCTGAGAAAATGCTTGCGATTATAGCTGGCCGCACGCATGATGTCTGCCCACAGCGTCTTGCATTGTTTTTGCGTCCACGAGTAAAGACGCTGGTAGACAGGGATGATGTATTGCACATGCGGCTCACTGAGCAGGTCGAGAAAAAAGCCTTGCCTGGTTTGCATTTTCAACCTCCGAGTATGGAGCTAATGTACATAATCCATCGTAACGGTATGTACCAAACGCGTCTCGGTCACTATTGGTCATGGTGTCCGATTTTGCAAATCCGCTTGTCTCAGTACGGATGCCATCCGTATGATATCGTTCTATTCAGAATATATATTTGCACATCTGAAAGGGAAGTATGCACGCCCAGCCAGACCACATTACCGTTCGCGGAGCACGCGTCCACAACCTCAAGAATATCGATGTTGATATTCCCCTGGGCAAGCTTGTCGAGATTGCGGGGGTATCAGGCTCGGGCAAAAGTTCTCTTGCGCTGGGAGTGCTTTATGCAGAAGGTTCTCGGCGATATCTTGATGCGCTATCAACCTACACGCGCAGACGTATATCGCAATCGTCCCGCGCAAATGTCGATGAGGTCCGCCATGTCCCCGCTGCGCTTGCCTTGAAACAGCGCCCAGGCATACCCGATGTTCGCTCGACGTTCGGCACTTCAACAGAACTCCTCAATTATCTGCGCCTTGCGTTTTCTCGTCTGGGGAGTCACGTATGCCCCAACGGTCACCACACGCCGCAAAGCATGAGCGTGGCGCTCGAACAGCCCATCACATGCCCCGAATGCGGTGAGTCGTTCTTTGGGCCCGGGGCAGAGGAAATGGCATTCAATAGTGCCGGCGCGTGCCCCACCTGCTCGGGTACCGGCATCGTGCGAGCTGTCGACATGACGACCCTTGTGCCCGACGAAAGTAAAACCATTGATGAGGGAGCTGTGATTGTCTGGGGCAGTCTCATGTGGTCGCTCATGAAGGATATCTGCCGTGAGATGGGCGTGCGCACCAATATTCCCTTCAGCGAGCTGACAGACGAGGAGCGCGAAATCGTCTTTCATGGTCCGGCAGAAAAGAAGCATATTCTCTATCACAATGAGAAGACCGGTATAGCTGGCGAGATGGATTTCACCTATTTCAACGCCGTCTACACCGTCGAAAACGCACTGTCGAAAGTCAAGGATGAAAAAGGGCTCAAGCGCGTCGCCAGGTTCTTGAAGGAGGACAGCTGCCCCGATTGCCACGGCACAAGGCTTTCCGAGCGTGTGCGTGCAACAGAGCTCTGCAAAATCAACCTTGCTCAGGCCACATCGATGACGCTCGACGAGCTCTCCGCCTGGATATCCACCATGCCAGATGGCGTTCCCGCGGATATGCGCCCCATGGCAAAGAGCATCTTGCAGGGAATGAAAGAGCCGATCGAACGTCTGCAGCAACTCGGTCTTGGATATCTTACGCTCGACCGCGCGTCTTCGACACTTTCGACAGGAGAGCGACAACGTGTTCAACTCACTCGCGCCGTGCGCAATCGCACAAATGGCGTGCTCTACGTGCTCGACGAACCCTCCATCGGCCTACATCCTGCAAATGTCGACGGCTTGCTCAACGTTGTCGATGATTTGCTTCAAGACGGAAATTCTGTCCTCATGATCGATCACGACGTGCGCGTGCTGCGCGAGGCCGACTTGATAATTGAAGTTGGCCCTGGCTCAGGATTATCTGGCGGTACGATAATCGCACAAGGAACTGTCGATGATATCGAGCAGAACCCGCAGTCGCGGATAGGCGAATACCTCTCCGGCGCACAGGCGGTACGGGGGCGAAAGCGCCTGAAGACAGAGGCTGCTCTTTTTGAACATGGAACAATCGACATCACTACAGGTGCAATACACACCGTCAAACCTATGCAGTTATCTATTCCTCGCCAGACCCTCACGGTTGTCACAGGCGTCTCTGGAAGCGGAAAAACGACCCTTGTGCTCGAAAGCCTCATCCCCGCAATCAGAGCAGAGCTTGAAGGAGCGCGCCTTCCAGAACATGTTCGTTCTATAGACATGAATGGCATCACCCGCGTGAACCTCATTGATGCAACGCCCATTGGAACGAACGTTCGCTCAACGGTGGGAACGTACAGCGGCGTGCTCGACGAGCTTCGAAAGGCGTATGCGGCAACCCCGAAAGCTCAAGAGCATAAACTGAAACCCGGCGCGTTCTCGTACAACACGGGGTCGCTGAGATGCCCAACCTGCGATGGAACTGGCCAGATCACGCTCGATGTGCAATTTCTGCCCGACGTGGAGATCGAATGCCCCGACTGCAGAGGAAGACGCTACGGAGCGGAGGCTTCATCTATAGGCCTTGGAGAAGATGGGCCTAATCTGCCAGAGCTGCTCGCCTATGATGTAGACAGCGCGCTCGCCATTCTCGAAAACGCGGAGAAAGCGGACAGCGCTCCCCTCAAGCGAGCACGAAACAAACTCAGCACGCTTTCTAGCCTTGGATTGGGTTACTTAACTCTGGGAGAGGCTACTCCAGCGCTCTCGGGCGGCGAGGCGCAGAGGCTCAAGCTTGCAAGCGAAATTGGACGCAGGCAAAACGGCGCCGTTTTCGTCTTCGACGAGCCGACAGTCGGACTGCATCCTCTCGATGTCGAAGTCCTCATTGGCGTTCTACAAGGTCTCATCGACGGTGGCGCGACCGTCATCGTTATCGAGCATGATCTAGACATCATGGCAAACGCCGATTGGATTATCGATCTGGGCCCGGGAGGCGGTGAAGCGGGCGGCCGTATCGTTGCGTGCGGAACCCCCGAAGATATCGCAGCATGTCAAACCAGCGTGACTGGGCAGTATCTAAAACCTCTGATGGTCTGAAGAGAAGCCCTGCCGTCAAGCCCTCAGTTGTATTGAAGATTTGACCTGCTTCGATATACGCAATTATCCTTATTGGGAAAGAAGCTCGAAGAAATCCTCGATGAACAAATCGACGACAGCACGGAGCTCTTCTGTAGCCTGCTGCTTATGTTCGTCGTAGACACCCACAACATACGCGCCGGTTTGTTTGGCAGATTTTGCCGGCGTGACAACATCTTCGAAGATCGCGCAGCGTTGCGGTGATACGCCGAGCCTGCGTGCCGCCTCTTCATATACTGCCGGATTCGACTTGCCACCGCATTGGAGCTCGTCGCAAATGCAGATCGTATCGAACATGCCGAAAATGCCATTGTTCTTGAGCGCTGGCTCCAATAGATAACGCTGCAGAGAAGTGGCGATTGCGATGGGAAGGGCTTCCGACTTGCAGCGCTTGAGGAACTCCTTGGCGCCGGGTTTCAGCATAACCTGCGTCGCGTAGCCTTCTTCTGCGTTTTGCTGCCATTCCGCAATTATGTCTTCGGGTGTTTCATCAAGATGAAAATGCTCAATAGAGAATTGGGCCCCAAGCTCAAAACCAAGCACAGCGACCATCTCTCCGTATTCTGCCGTAAATGGGATATTGCGTTTTGCGAGAAACCGCCTATCAACGTCGTCCCACACCCACATCGAATCCGCGAGCGTTCCATCGAAATCAAATATGACAGCATCTACATCCGCTGTGCCAACACGCATGCAATTTCCCTTCGTTGGTCCATAAAGAAAGGAGCCTCAAAGGCCCCACTGCACACCCTACTTCTTTTCAAGAAACGGCATGAAGAAAAAGCTGCTACCGGGGCACCATGTTTGAAAATTTGCTGATTTCTAATACTCGAGAGCAGCCTGTCGGAAAAGGGAGTGATTAAGCGAAGCTCGTCCTAAGCGAGGACGCCTCCCTTTTCCGGTAGCCGCTCGGGATAACTACTCGGCAGCCTCTTCAGCCGCTTCTTCTGCAGCCTCTTCGACGGCTTCTTCGGCAGCCTCTTCAGCTGCTGCCTCTTCGGCAACTTCCTCGGCTGCTTCTTCAATCGCGTCGAGAATCTCGAGGTCCGCCTCGTCGCTCATGACGTTGACCTCGACGACAGCTTTGATGTCACGATAGACAGAAACCGTAATCTCGTGCTTGCCGGCAACCTTGATAGCCTTGCCGAGATCGATCTTTTTGCGATCGACAGTCACGCCAATCTGCTCGAGAATAGCCTCGGACAGCATAGCTGTGGTAACGGAACCAAAGAGCTGGCCCTCTTCGCCAACTTTGACAAACACGCGAACGCTTTTGCCATCGAGAGCTTCCTTGATGGTGTTTGCATCGGTCGTGCGGGCAAGCTCGCGTTTTGCGATATTGCCTCGGCGCTGCTCGAGCTGCTTAAGCTCGCCTTTCGTCGCCTCGATGGCAATGCCCTGCGGAAGCAGGTAGTTCACCGCAAAGCCCTGGGCAACATCCACAACGTCGCCTTCTCCACCGCGGCCCTTGAGTTCCTTCAGCAAAATAACTTTCATTGTTCTTTACTTTCCTTCGTGCCCCGCTATGGCGCAGGGCTGCTTACATATATGTACGCGCCTATTCCGAGCCCGATTCATATGCGATAACGTCGCTACGATCAAGCTTTCGGAAGTTTGCCCAGAAATCGACGAGACCGAGAACCGTCACGACGATGAAAAACAGACCTGACAATAATCCCAGCACACCGATAACGATTTGCCAGGTTAGTCCCAAGCCCGCCCTGTTCATGATGCCCTTACCGGCAGCCGCTCCCTGGACAAAGAGCGGAATACCAGACACCACGATGAAGTTTG
>CACZSV010000168.1 GCA_902783925.1 uncultured Coriobacteriaceae bacterium | reverse complement strand
TTCTTTACGAGTTCGGGATCATGCGCGGCGGCGATAGCAACGTCGCGTGTAATCTCGCGGGCGCGCACCATCTGGATGAGCGCATTGTCCATGGTAATCGAGCCAATATTTGCCGAGGTGGCAAGCGTGTTTTCGATCTGCGGGGTCTTGCCTTCGCGGATGAGGTTGCGGATGGCACTGTTCACGATCATGACCTCGCATGCGCAGATGCGACCCTGCCCATCGGCGCGCGGGAGCAGCTGCTGCGAGAGCACGGCGGCAAGCGTCATGGAAAGCTGTAAGCGAATCTGGCGCTGGCGCGCTTCTGGGAATACGCCCACCAGACGGTCGACGCTATCGGATGCGGACTGCGTGTGCACGGTGCCGAACACGAGGTGGCCGGTTTCTGCAGCCGTGAGCGCGGTTTCGATGGTATCGAGGTCGCGCATCTCGCCCACGAGAATGACATCAGGGTCTTCACGCAGGATGGCGCGCAGGCCTTCTGCAAAGCTCACCGTGTCGCGACCGATTTCGCGCTGGTCGATGCTGCTTTGTTCGGGCTTGTAAATGTATTCGATGGGGTCCTCGAGCGTGATGATGTGCTCGGGGCGCGTTTTATTAATGCGATTGATGACACTGGCAAGCGTTGTGGACTTACCGCTGCCCGTCTCTCCGGTTACAAGCACGATACCCTTGTTGTAGCTCGGAAAATCGCTCACAACCGGGGGCAGCCCAAGCGAGTCGAGCTCGGGGATCTTCTGCGAGAGCAGACGCAGCGCAAGGCTGATGCCCAGGCGTGTGCGGTAGAAATTGAGACGGCAGCGTGCATCGCCGGCGTAGGTACCCGCCATGTCGAGCTCACCGATGGTTTCGATCTGGCTGAAGTTCTCGCCCACCGCCTCACGGCAAATTTGCTCGCAATCCGAAGCGGAGAGAATCTGATCGCTCGCGTTTTGGAGCTTGCCGTTGATGCGATACCGAACGGGCATTTCGGGCGCGATGTGGACATCGGACGTGCCTTTGTTACGTGCGTCTTCGACGATGGTATCGAGAATCATGGCGCTTCCTCTCTATTCGGTGACGTAGACGCAGCGTTGCGCCTCTTCGCTCGAAGTGATGCCCTGAAGCACAAGCTCGCGGATGTTGTCGGCGATGGGCACAAACCCGCTTGCGCGCACGGCTGCCATAAGCTCTTCGCGCGATGTCCTGCTGTTGATGGCGGTGCGCAACCTGGAATCGATACGCAGCACCTCAGCGACGACGGTACGACCGCGATACCCGCTGCCGAAACATTCCGAGCAGCCCGTGCCGCGGTAGAACTGGACTCCCTGAGGGTTGCCGGTGTCAAGACCCAAAAGCTCGAGCTCTTCTTCGCTCGGCGTATACGCTTCTTTGCAATGCGGGCATATCCGGCGCACGAGGCGCTGGGCGATTACTCCACGTAGCGCGCTTGCAACCATGTAAGGAGCAACGCCGATGTCATCCAGGCGATCGATAGCCGAAACAGCATCGTTAGTATGCACCGTGGAGAGCACGAGGTGACCGGTGACAGCGGCGCGAAGCGCGATGTCCGCCGTCTCTGCATCGCGAATCTCGCCGACGGATATGATATCCGGGTCCTGACGCAAAATGGAACGCAGTCCGCTCGCAAACGTCGTGCCCGCTTTGTCGTTTACTTGCACCTGATTGACGCCGACGATGTTGTATTCGACGGGATCTTCGAGCGTGACGATGTTGACCGCCTCGGTGTTGAGGCGCTGAATCATCGTGAACAGCGTAGACGACTTGCCCGAGCCGGTGGGGCCGGACAAAAGCACGATGCCCTGATTTGCAGAAATGAGCTCGTTGTAAAGCTCGAGATTATGCCCGTAGAAACCGAGGTCTTCGGGCGTTTCGAGATGGTTCTCGCGGCTAAGCAGCCTGAGCACGACCTTTTCGCCGTTCACCGTGGGCAGCGTCGAAATACGAAGGTCGACCTCTTGCATGCGCACGCGGACGATGGCGCGTCCGTCCTGCGGAATACGGCGCTCCGTCACATCCATGCCGCACATGACTTTGATACGGCTGATGAGGGAGGATTGAAGCTCCTTGGGCACGGTGAAGACTTCACGAAGCATGCCATCGACACGATTGCGCACACGGACGCTATCGTCCTGCGGCTCGATATGAATATCGCTTGCGCGCTCGGTAATGCCACGCTCGATGATGTTGTTGACAAGCCGGATTGAGGGAGCCTGAGAGCCAGTATCGTCCGCGAGCTCGGCCGTCTGTACGCCCCCGATGCCAAATTGCTGCCCGCCCTCTGCAGTCTCGCGCTGCATCTCGCGAATAGCGCGCTTGGCACCTTCCGTTCCATAGAGATCAGAGATTGCGTGGTCAACAGCTGACTGGGTGGCAATCATGGGAATAATGCGCTTGCGGCTCGCAGCACCCACTTCCTCGGTCGCGATGAAGTTGAGCGGGTCTGCCATCGCCAGGGAAAGTTCGTCACCACGCACGCGAACAGGGACAACTGAGTATTTCTTCGCGAGGCCGCGCGGCACGAGATTGACAAGCTCGGGGTCGAGCTCGAGGTCGGTCAGATCGATGAAGTCAACGCCAAGCTGCTCCGTGAGAGCATTAATGAGCTGGCGTTCGGTGATAATGCCCTCGTCGATAAGCGTTTCACCGAGGCGTTTGCCGGTCTCCTTCTGACGTTTGAGCATATCGCCCAATTGTTCGTCAGTGATAACACCCGCGTTAACGAGCAGGTCGCCGAGGCGTGTATATTTCATGTGTGTAAGCCTCCTCAAGCCATAGACGTTGCAAATAATACCACTAGCTGGCAAAACATGCGCAAATATCAACAATTGCGAAACCTGTTTGCTCAGCTCAATTAGCGGTAATCACAGTGCACCTTTGTCGCTGGGGCCAAAAGGTGTACTAGGCCAGGGGCAAATCTGGTTC
>CACZSV010000167.1 GCA_902783925.1 uncultured Coriobacteriaceae bacterium | reverse complement strand
TGGCAGAGCGGTTGAATGCAACGGTCTTGAAAACCGTCAGGCGGTGTTGAGCCGTCTCCAGGGTTCGAATCCCTGTCCCTCCGCCAGATTTCAGCAACGAGTTCACTCAAAACATGGAGAAGCCCGAGGAATCCGGACGTACTGCTGATGGAGCTCGTCGCGTTTTTTGACAGCTTGCTTTCGCTTGCGGGCTTGCATATTCACGAGTTTCTTCGTTTAATCCCATTGCGTATTACTATTATGGGAGCGCGCTGTGTCCGCTTGTCTCGGCGTTTAGCGCATGCGCGCTGCTCGGATTGTTGGACGCATTTGGCAGGACCGGAGACTGACCATGGCAAAAGCGCCACGCATACTTGTTCTTATGGCCACATTTAACGGGCAGAGCTATCTGGCAGAGCAGCTCGATAGCATTCTGTGCCAAGAGGGCGTCGACGTTACGCTACGTATTAGCGACGATTGTTCAACTGATAATACGTTCAGAATTCTGGAAACGTATGCAAGTGAACATGCGAATATCGAGATTATCTACAACACGCAGAACAAGGGCAGTCTCCGCAATTTCATGGATTTGGTGTACGATGCCCCGGCAGATGAATACGACTACTTTGCCATCGCCAATCAAGATGACGTATGGCATCTAGACAAGCTCGCTGCGGCCGCTGCGCATATTTCTGCCAACACGAGCCGGGCAGAGCTCTATTATGCCGGCGTTACCGACGTGGATGAACAGGGCAGTGTTTTAGGCAACGAGTATCTTCCCTACGAAGTCTGCGCAGACCACACGGGAAGTCTGCTTCTTGTACAGAACTGGTGTCTGGGTTGCACGATGCTCATGAACGGGGCGTTAATCAAGCTTCTGAGGCAGCATCCCGTATACGACTTTGAACGAACATACGATGCGTGGATTCATGCCGTTGCGCTGTATTGCGGCGGCTATGTGTATTGCGATTTGCGACACAGCTATGTTGATCGGAGAATCACCGATTCGAATACGGTCGGGAATATGAACGAGGGTCGTTCACGTGAGTCTATCGCGAAGAAAGCTACTCGAGAGCCTGGTCACGGAGCCCCGGAAACTTCGGAAAAGTACACCAAGATGGCACTTGCGCTTCTGCGCGAATACAAGCAGGAAATGGACTCGGATACGGCAAAGCTCGTGGAGGCTGTAGCGGCTCGCCGTGAATCCGGTAAGGCTCGCCGCTTTCTATTCAGGCGCAGAGACATCATGATGACGACGAACGTGCATACCACCCGGCTTAGGTGGATGGTCTTACTGAACAAATTCTAGAGACTTCACATGAAGTTCATTTTGTCTTGCCGACTCAGGCGAGTGTCATCTATCGCTAGCCTTCTGGCTTCTGGTCTTGGCCTCCGCTTTCGCCACCGCCGCCCGTGTCCGGTCCCGGTGTCGGTTCGGGTGTTGGCGTCGGTGTCGGTTCGGGTGTAGGTGTTGGTGTCGGTGTCGGTGTCGGTTCGGGTGTCGGAGTTGCCTCGGCCTTCGAAGGTGATGGAGACTCATCCTCGTCACGGTAATTGTAGTCGTCACCGCCGGTTACCGTGACGTCTTTATTGAAATTCCAGGTAGAGCTCTTCTTGTAGACAATTTTCTCGTTTGTCTTGGGAAAGTCCTTGCTTTTCACGCCTTCGAGAACTGTCATCATGTAATCGCGCCAAATAGGTCCGCAGGCGCTGCCGCCATACATATACGTCTGGGTTTCCGTGCGATACCCAACCCAGACTGCCGTCGAGTACTGGGGCGTGAATCCGCAGAACCAAAGATCGCGGCCATATTCGGAGGTGCCGGTTTTGCCGGCGCAGTCTTGTCCGTTCCATAAGGCTGCACTGGTACCTGTGCCGCTTGTGACAACCGTTTCGAGGACTTCGGTTGCCTTTTGAGCGACAGCTGCGGATATAACGCGCGTGCCCTGAGTGTTTTCGTGCTTGTATATCGTGCCGCCATCGGCGTTCGTTATCTCGCTTACGCAGATGGGCTCGTGGTAGTAGCCGCCGTTTGCGATGGTCGCGTACGCATTGGCCATCTCAAGCGTGTTCACCCCGCTTGCGCCAAGGGTGATCGTGTCGTATTCCTCAAGCTCGGATTTAATACCGCATGCATGTGCCATCTCGGCGACTTTCTTGGCGCCTAACGCATGACAGACGCGCGCGAAGACGGTATTCACAGAATTCGTGGTTGCTCTCGTGAGGCTCATATCGCCAGAGCCATGGCCTTCCGAATTGCGCACGGTCCACGTGTTACTAATGACGATGGGACTGCTGGAATTGATATACGTATTGTCCGGATCCATGCCCGCGTCGAGAGCCGCAAGCAGGGTAAAGGTCTTGAACGAAGAACCAGCTTGTCGGCGCATTTGCGTGGCGAGGTTGAATTGGTCTTTCTCGTAATTTCTGCCACCGACCATGGCGACGATTTCGCCGGTATCCGGGTTCACCGAGGACAAGGACGCGTCGAGTCCGGAATCGCGCCAGCGCATATTCTCCTCTACAGCGCTGTTGGCAGCTTGCTGCGCCTTGACATCGAGGGTCGTGTAGACGTTAAGTCCGCCATGGGCGACTTCCGTTGCGGGGAACTGCGCGTTTTCCGAGAGCTCTTGCTTTACATAGTCGACAAAGTAAGGAGCAATGTTGGAAACGCTGTCATCGGTCCTATTGCGCTCCGCCAAAACCGGCGTTTCTGCAAGCGCAGCGTCGTGTTCTTGCTGCGTAATGTATCCGTTGCGCAGCATGCGGTCGAGCACGACCTCGCGGCGCGCCATGGCCTTGTCCATGTGTTCGCGTGGGTTGTTGGCGGTTGGGGATTGCGGAATGCCGACGAGCAGAGCAGCCTCGGAAAGCGTGAGCTCCGAGGCGTGCTTGCCAAAGTAGTCGCGGCTCGCCGCCTCAACGCCGTAACAGAGATCGCCGTAATTAACCACATTGATATACATCATCAGGATATCGTCTTTGGAATATTGCTGTTCGACCTGGAGCGCAATGTACATTTCGCGTACCTTGCGCTTGAGGGTTATATCTGTCATTTCGTCGAGCAAAACGGTGTTGCGCACGAGCTGCTGCGTGATCGTCGATGCTCCCTCTGACGCGCCGCCCGAAGACGCGTTGACAAAAACTGCGCGTGCGATGCCAATGGGGTCGATTCCACCATGCTCGTAGAATCGCTCGTCCTCTGTGGCGATAGTGCCTTGGAGTACGTAGGGAGACACTTCGTCCTTGGTTACCTCGATGCGGTTTTCCAGATAGAGGCGAGCAAGCACTGTTTGTCGGTCGCTTGCGTAGATGGTCGTGATGCCCGTGTTCGCATACGAGCTGATATTGCTGTAGTCAGGGAGTTTGGTGAGCCATGTCGCCCCGATTACGCAGACGCTTGCGAATGACAAAATGCATATTCCGACGATCGCCCCCACGATCGTCACGAATTTCACTGAGCGGCGCTGTCCTTTATAGCGACGTTTACGGTTACGTTTGGACGAAAGCAATACGGCCTCCTCATTTTGTGAGCACGGGCACATTATGACGCAAAAAAAGCGTACGCGCCGTGTACTATCGGTGTTTTATTCATAAAATCGGTCTCTGAAACAAGCGTTGGGATGAGCCGCGAGGAGCGTGCTGCCGACTCGTCTCGCATTTCAGAAAAGCTTCAGGATGTCGCGATAGACTTGCAGCTACAATTGGGGAGTCGCTGGGATGTGTGAGGGAGCTTTCATGAATGTGCTCATAGCAGAAGACGAAAAACGCTTGGCAAATGCAATCGCCGAGATTCTAAAAGAACATAAATATCAGGTTGATGTCGTGTATAACGGCAATGACGCGCTCGCGTATACAGAAGCCGAAGACTATGACGTATTTGTCTGCGATGTCATGCTTCCCGGGGTGAACGGCTTCGATATCGTCAAGGAAATGCGCCGTCGCGGAGACAACACGCCGACCATCATGCTTACGGCGCGTACATCGCTCAGCGACAAGGTAACGGGTCTGGATGCCGGGGCAGATGACTATATGACCAAGCCCTTTCAGCCCGCCGAGTTGCTCGCCCGCCTGCGCGCACTGACAAGGCGCCAGGGTGAGGTGATTATCGACGAGCTGAGCTGTGGGGACCTCACGCTGAACCTTTCGACGTATGACCTTTCATGTGCAGATAAAACGGTGAGGCTCTCGTATAAGGAGTTTGAGGTGTTGCAGCTGCTCATGCAGAATGCGGGCCGCACGATTCCCAAAGAAACGCTTATTGTGCGTATCTGGGGCATAGAATCCGACGCCGGGGATAATAACGTGGAGGCCTATATCTCGTTTCTTCGAAAAAAACTCAAATACGTGCAATCGACGGTGCAAATTGCTACGCAGCGTAAAGTCGGGTATCGCCTTGAAATCTCCTAACCCAACATATCAGGACGTGCAGGCCAATGATTAAACGCTTCAAGACGCGCTTCATCATTATCACGATGGTCCTTGTGGGCATCGTATCGCTTGTGGCGTTTGCCGCAATAGGCGTCATGAATTACCGGGATGTCAAAAGCCAGGTGGATGGCACGCTCGCTCACGAAACCGAGGGGGAGATGTTTGGCGTAGACGACCTGCCAGATTTGGGCAGGGGTGGTGATGGGCGCCAGAACGGCGGACGCGGGTTTGCTCACAACCGAATACCCGTGTATAGCGTAACCGTATATTATGGCGACCCTGAGCATATTATCGTGAACTCATCGAGCACCGCGCAGATGGATAGCTCGATTGCGCAACAGGCGGTTGCAGAAGTGCTTGCAAGAGGAAACGAGCAGGGAACGCTTGCTGCCTATGGCCTGTATTACAAGGTGAACACGAACATGACGGGGTATCGCATTGCGTTTGCGAGTACGAGCACCGTCACAGAGCAGGTGGGCCAAAACGCGCTGATGCTTCTGGGCTTTTGGCTCGTGCTCATGCTCGCCATTTTCTTCATCACGCTCTTTTTGTCACGCTATGTCGCACGCCCGGTAGAAAAGGCGTGGAAAGAGCAGCAGCGCTTTATTGCGGACGCGAGCCACGAGCTCAAAACTCCCCTCACGATTATCATGGCAGACGCAACCATCCTTGCTGAAGATCCTCAAAAGACTGTTGGTGAGCAGAGCACGTGGATTGAGGGCATCAGTGCCGAGGCAAGTCGTATGCAGCAGCTCACGGAGGATATGCTCTCGTTGGCGCAGGCAGATGCCGGCATCGATATGACGCAGATCATGTCCGAGGTCGATCTGAGCTCTTTGGTGGAAATGCAAACGCTTCAATTTGATGCGGTTGCTTTCGAGCGCGGGCTCAGCATCGAAGAAGACGTCGAAGGCGGTCTGAGCGTGATCGGAGATGGGCTGCGCTTGGAGAATATGGTGAAAACGCTCTTGGAAAACGCGTGCAAATATTCAAGGAAGCCAGGCGTTATCAACGTGGGGCTTCACCAGCGCAAAAACGACGCGGTGCTCACCGTGCATAATTCGGGAGATCCGATTCCCGCAGAGGACCTGCCGCACGTCTTCGACCGTTTCTACCGTTCGGACAAGGCACGCGTACATGAAGGCGAGTCTACGAGCTTTGGCCTGGGGCTCTCTATCGCCAAATCGACTGCCGAGATGCACAAGGGCAGTATCGATGTGAAAAGTGACGTGCAGGGAACGACTTTCACCGTATGTATTCCGCTCGCTGGGCGGTAATGGCACAATCCCCAAACGGTGGGTATAATCCACTTGCTTGAGATATTTCAAGCAAGAGAGAGCGCTGTACATGCAGTGCGAATAGGAGGTACATCATGGCTGTACAGATTGATCAGGATGCTTGCATCGCTTGTGGTGCATGCGCCGACGCCTGCCCTGTCGACGCTTTGACCATCAACGAACACGCAGAAGTCAATGCTGACGAGTGCATCGATTGCGGTTCTTGCACGTCTACATGCCCGGTTGACGCCTTGAGCCTATAGCATCAGGCGCGTCTGCTAAAGAAATGCCCCGGTGCTCGTTGAGAGGCCGGGGCATTTCTTTTGGGCTGCATGCAGTAGAATGCTTCGCATGAAAACAGAAGAGATTCATATTGATTCACTGGCCTACGGCGGCGATGGGGTCGGACGCGTGTCTGATGGGCGCGTCGCGTTTGTGGCCGGAGTGTTTCCCGGCGACGTTTGTCAGGTCGAATATGCTGACGTAAAGGACCGCTTTGTCCGTCCGCGCGTGCGAAAACTCGAGCAGCAATCCGAGCACAGGGCCCAATGCGTTTGCTCTGATGCGCAGCGCTGCGGCGGCTGCCCATGGGCGCAGCTCGTCTATGACGAACAGTTGCGTTGGAAGCGCCAGTTCGTGGTCGATGCGCTCACTCGCATCGGGCATATGGAACAGGTCCAGGTAGAGAAGCTTGTTGACGTTTGCGTGCCGAGCAAACGGCTGCTCAATTATCGCAACAAAGTAGAATTTGAAGTAGGCCAGGATGTGGCCGGACGTTTTGCCCTTGGCATGCATGCGCGGCAGGGGAGTTTTGTCCCCCTTGCTGCATGCAAGCTCTGCAGCAAAAAGCTCGAAGCTGCTCCAAAGGCGCTCACGGGGGCGCTGCGTTTTGCCGCAGGACAGCAAAGCCTTGGTATCGAGCGGGTGGGCGTACGTTTTTCAGAGCGCACGGGAAGTGCCGAAGTCGCGCTTTGGACCAACGCGGGGCGTTTTCCGCGTGCGCGTGTTGCGCAAATTGTCGGTGAAGCGCTTGCCGTCAAGGGCGTTGGTGTTGCGCGTGTACTTCTCAAAGATGCGGTCAAGACACGCAAGGTTGCTGGCGTGGAATCCCTTAAAGGTGCAGGATGTTGGTCTGAAGAAATTGCCGGGCGCATTATGCGGCTTTCTGCGCCATCGTTTTTCCAAGTCAACACGCCGGGAGCAGAAACACTCATTAACTTGGTTATGGATTATCTGCAACCTGACGGCCTCGATTTTGTGCTCGACCTATATTCGGGAGCGGGGACCTTCACGCTTCCGTTGGCGCATATGGCTCACAGGGTGGCTGCCGTGGAATCTGCCTCTTCCTCTGTCAGGGATTTGCGGCGAAATCTCGAACGCAACGATCTTGCTGCTCAAGTTATCGGTGGAGATGCTGCGCGTGAGCTCTCGGGCCTTGGGAGTCCGGACAAGGTGGTCGTGGATCCGCCGCGCAGCGGCCTTGGGGCCAAGGCGATTGAAGGTCTGCTATCCACGGGGGCTCGTGCAATTGCATATGTCTCGTGTAATCCCACAACGCTGGCACGAGATCTTGCGCAGCTGCTTGCAGGTGGATACAGTCTCGAGCGTGTGACCCCCGTCGACCTGTTTCCTCAAACGTACCATGTGGAGACGGTGGCGTTACTTACGCAGTAGGCTACGTTTTGTGATAGATTACCTACTTGCGCGTCCCCTTAGCTCAGCTGGATAGAGCGTCTGCCTCCGGAGCAGAAGGCCGTGGGTTCGAATCCCGCAGGGGGCGCCATTCTTTTTGCAGTGAGTCGTCAGCATGAACCGGCGTTCCTCGCAAGCATGTCATTTGCGTGCGTCTTTATATGTGGGCTGCAGCAACTTTTGCCCTGTTCGCGCATATCGTCTAAAATCATTGAGTTTATGGAATATCGCCAATTCAGGAGGAAACATGGCTCTCTATACGCCTCAATATAAGCCGAACGGCTCAGAAGTCGCTGTAATCACGACGGATGAAGGTACGATTCGCGTACAGCTGCACGGCGAAGACGCCCCTATCCACGTCGGCAATTTTGTCGAGCTTGCTCAGAAAGGCTACTACGACGGTCTTAAATTCCACCGCTATGTACCGGGCTTCGTCATCCAGGGCGGCTGCCCCAATACGCGCAATATGACACAGGCGGAAGTCGCTGCAGGCAGGCCTGGCCCCGATGGCACGCCGGGTACCGGCAACCCCGGCTACAGCATCAAGGGAGAGTGGCGCACGAACCCCAACAATTTGCATAATGACGGGACGCTCGCCATGGCCCGCAGCTCTATGCCGGATTCCGCGGGCAGCCAGTTCTATTTCTGCCTTGGCCCCCAGCATTTTCTCGACACCGATTACACGGTGTTCGGTGATACCATCGAAGGTCTTGATGTGATCGGCAAGCTCCGCGCGGGTAGCTTGATCGAGAGCATCGTGATTGAAAACGCGAACGATTAGCAAATGGTATTCGCTCTACCGTAAAGGGAGCTTTTAGACATGAACGTCGAGGTATTCAAGGCAGCACAGGAAGCATATGCAAAGGGCGACTATTCTCGCGCTCTTGAGGGCTTCATCATCTGCACGCGTGATGTGGGCGGATTGTCACCTGCTGACCTCAGCAAGTTTTATCACCTCATTGGCAACTGCTATGTAAAGAGCAACGACCCGCGTTCTGCCGCAGAGTATTTTCTCAAGGCTCTGAGTGGGAGCCCGGAAAAGCGCAAGCCGTCTCTGTACGTGAACCTGGGTACTGCGCTCTTGGGCACGAAGGATTACGAGAACGCGCTCGAGGCATTCGGCCGCGCGCTCGATTATCCCATCTACACAACGCCATATAAGGCGTATGCGGGTATTGGTGCTGCGCAGCTCAAGCTCGGAAACATGATCGAGGCAGGAGCCGCATATCGAGAGGCCGCTCTCGACCCGGCTAATCCCGCTCCGGCAAAATCGCTGATTAACCTGGGCGTTTGCTTTATGGAGCTTGGCAGAAGCGAAGACGCTGTGACCTCGTACGAGACTGCGATCGACTTCGATCTGGATACGCGTTCGCGTGCAAAAGCGTATGCGAATCTCGGTCAGGCATACATGGCGCAGGGTCGTATCCCCAAGGCGCTCGACGCCTTTGAGAAAGCGCAGGAAGAAGGGGAACCTCTCCCCTCGATGGCTGAGCATGACTACGAGCTTGCAAAGACGCTCAAGGAGCGCCTGGACTCGCGTGTGCCTGGTGTGCTCGATACGGGCTACATCCCCTCGCCCATTGCGGTTGCGGGCATAGAGGAGGACGAGGATGCAAATGATGACCCCTTTGCTCCCAAGACCCAAGACCCGAACGAGCCTGCAGAAACGCCTGAAGACGCAGCTACAGGCGCAGATGTAGTTGACCAAGATGAGCTCAATGCAGCGTATGAGGAGCTCGGTATTGCCGAGGGTGCCCAAACAGACGCTCAGCAATCCGACGAAGATTTCTCGACTGCCGAGACCGTTGTCATGGATCGGGTTGAAATAGAGGACGAGCAGCCTGCGGAAGGCGAAGAGGGCTCCGAGCTGGCGCCCTACGATTCCGGGCTGGACGAACGGCCGTTCACGTACAACGATGAACCTGGCTACGAATATGGCGTTGCTTTTGACTTTGGCGACGAATATGCCGATGCGCGCGAGCCGAACGAAATGGAGACGACGGAGATGCACATGCCGTCGCCCGAAAACACGGCATTCTTCGACGTGACCGAGCAAGAGATCAACAAGGGCGCTCGCGAGGGACGTCGCAAGAAGCGCAGAGCGCGTGGATGCGGCCTTAAGATCGCTATCTTCTTCGTCATTGTCTGTATACTCCTCGCGGCAGCAGCATGCGCGGCGTACGTGCTCGGATATGGCTACCCGCTCCAGGAAACTGTAACGGACAACTTCTTCACGGCCGTGCAGAAAGGTGAGGACACCTCGCAGTATTGGTCGGAAAGCGTCGACAAGGGAACGAGGGCTGCTCAGGAAAGCTCGCTTGCGGGTTTGAAGTCTCATCAGATCGAAGCCGTCAAGCGAAGTACCGCGCAATCGGAAGTCTTTGTAGATGCGACGCTTGAGGAAGGCGGCCATATAGACTATGAGGTCGTGTTGACGCGCAAGGGCCCGTCCTGGAGCATCGAATACGTTCAATTGTATTTCCCAAGCGAACAATAGCGTTGGCGATAGTGATGGCGTGCGGTTATGATACCGTGCGCCATTTGCATGTAACAAAGGAAAGGAAACAGAGAACATGATTGAGAAGACCTACACCATGATCAAACCCGACGGCGTCCGCAACGGTCATATTGGCGAGATTGTGAACCGCTTCGAGCGCGTTGGCTTGACTGTTGAGCGCATGGAGCTTGGCATGGTGAGCGCCGAGCAGGCCAAGGCAAACTATGCCGAGCACGAAGGCAAGCCCTTTTACGATGGTCTCATCTCCTATATTACGAGCGGTCCCGTCGTGAAGATGGTTGTGAGCGGCGAGAACGCTGTGGCGACGGTTCGCAAGCTCATGGGATCGACCAATCCTGCAGATGCCGCTCCTGGCACCATCCGCGGTGATTTTGGCCTTACGATGGATGAAAACGTCATCCACGGGAGTGACTCGCCCGCAAGTGCCGAGCGCGAAATCGGCGTTTTCTTTGGCTAAGATTCACGCTTCTCCGGTTATCACGAACGCTGGGGATAACAAATGTGATGCGGCATGGGACGACTTGTCGTCCCATGCTGTTTCGTTGGCCTTTGTGGATTCTTCGCGCAGGCAAGTGACGTATCTTGACGCTCATGTAAAATGCATTGTCACGTCTCATTATCGGAAACCATTGTAAGGAGCGACTATGTCGCTGGCAGATAGATTATTCGGTAACTTCGGTAGCGATATGGCTATCGACCTTGGAACGGCCAACACCTTGGTCTCGGTTAGGGGCGAGGGTATTGTTATCAACGAACCGTCAGTTGTCGCAATAGAAAAGCAGGAGCAGCGCGTGCTCGCGGTAGGCGCTGCCGCTAAGGAAATGCTCGGCCGCACGCCGGGCAGCATCGTCGCGCTGCGTCCTCTCAAAGATGGTGTAATCGCGGACTTCGATGTGACCGAGGCGATGCTTCGCTACTTCATAAGCAAGGCGCAGGGACGCCGTATGCCGTGGCATCCCAAGCCACGCGTTGTCGTTTGCGTGCCAAGCGGCGTTACGAGTGTCGAAAAGCGCGCGGTTTTCGAGGCAACCATTACTGCCGGAGCGCGTCAGGCCTTTCTTATCGAAGAGCCTATGGCGGCGGCAATCGGCGCGGGACTTCCCGTTGACAGCCCCACCGGCTCCATGGTCGTCGATATTGGCGGCGGAACGACGGAGGTCGCCGTCATCAGCATGGGCGGCATTGTCAACGCGACGTCTATACGCATTGCTGGCGATGCCTTTGACCAGGCGGTTGTCCAGTATGCAAAGAACCATTACAACATCGCGATCGGTGAGCGCACTGCCGAAGAGATCAAGATTACTATCGGCTCTGCCGCACCGCTCGTCGAAGAAGTTGATGTCGAGGTTCGCGGACGCGACTTGCTCTCTGGCCTTCCGCGCACGGTTCGTATCGAAAGCGAGGACGTGCGCGAGGCTCTCGAGGAGCCTGTCGCAAAGATGATTCAGGCGGTCAAGGACACGCTCGATGAGACACCGCCCGATCTTGCAAGCGACCTCATGGAATATGGAATCACGCTCACGGGTGGCGGCGGTATGCTGCGCGGTCTCGATGAGCGTCTGCGTGGAGAGATCGGCGTGCCCGTGCATGTTTCCGAGACCGCTCTGATCAACGTGGTCGAGGGATGCGCAATGGTGCTCGAATCGCCAGACTTCCTCTCGCAGCCTTACATGCAACAGAGGTAACTACATAATGCCCGGACTCTCGTTTGGCAGCCAGAGTCAGAACGGACGCCCGAGTTTTTGGTGGATTCCGATTGTTCTGATTGTCATCTCGGTAATGCTCATCACCTTGTGCGTGCGCCTTGAAGGCGGCGGCCCCTTTGCCGTCGCCCGTGGTGTCGTTCATACGGTCACAAAGCCAATCGAGAGTGTCTGCTCTGCCATATCGGCGCCTTTCCATTCCATTGGAAAATCGTCGAACAGCGCAGAGGTAGCTAAGCTCGAGCAGGAAAACAGGCAGCTGCGTACGCTTGTTGCAGAGCTCGAGGAGTATCGACAGCAAGACCAGCGTCTGACGACGATGTCGCAATTCTCTGACATCTACGGTCTCGAGTCGATTAGCGGAGAGGTGCTGTCGACGTCGAGCGGCTGGGATAGAACGGCGACGGTGAATCGCGGCTCTGCCGATGGAGTGCGGGTCGGCATGGGCGTGATGAGCTCGTGCGGGCTTTACGGTATGGTTGAATCCGTCACATCGAATACCTGTGTCGTACGCCTGATCAATGATGCGAATGCAAGCGTGTCTGCCATGGTGCAGAACTCACGCGCTCATGGGATCATGCACGGTGCTTACGATGGAACGCTCACGCTCGAGTACGTGCCCATTGAAAAGGCCGTTGGCGAAGGCGATGTCGTTATCACATCCGGAAGCGGCGGGTCATACCCGAGGGGCATTCTCATCGGCACGGTACGCACGATAGAGACTGATTCCTCGAAGCTCTACCACCGCATTACCGTCGATCCCATTTACAGCATCGACTCATGCGAAGAGGTCCTCATTCTTACGGGCGCGCAATCGGAAACATCGACAGTCCTCGATGAGTCGCTGTTGCAGACGGTGATAAACAGCGCGAATACCGTTCGACCAGGTACGGTTGGCGTTATCGCAACTGCGCTTTTGAACGGTACGACAAGCAGGTCAAAGCAAGCGGCCGAGGCAGAAAGGGCGCGCCAAGAGGCCGAGAAGAAAGCAGCAGAAGAAGCCGCGGCAAAGGCTCGATCGAATCAGGGCTCAAGTTCTGCTTCGAATAATTCAGGGGAGTCCCAGAGCAACAATTCCGATGCTGGCAATTCGGGCTCTGAAGGAGGGAGGACAAACAATGAATAAGCCGCTTATCTATCTTATCGTGTTCGTCCTCTGCTTTTTGCTCCAAGCCGGTCTATCCCCTGCGATAGCCATTGCCGGATGCGCTCCGAATTTTCTCATCATCCCCGTGCTCCTCGTTGCCTTGCGCTCGGGTGTGGGGGCAGGAGGCGTTTCCGGGTTTTTCTGCGGGCTTCTGTATGACCTTATGGGCAACGGCACAATCGGCTGCATGGCCCTCGTTCTTACCATCACGGCCCTTGCAGTTGGTTTTCTTGCAAGGGGAATCGATATCACTTCGCCAGTGACGGTCATCATCGTTGCGCTCGTTTCATCGGTTTTTTCTGAGGTCGGATATGGTATCGCCGTGATGCTCACCAGCGCCGATGCGGTAGGTGGCATGGGCGCTATCTTCGCGCATTCTCTACCTACGTCTCTGTATTCGGCTGTTTTTGCTATTGCAGCCCTGCTCGTCTGCGGCCTGTTTCTCGGCTATGAGGGCGCCGCGACTGGCGCTGAGCTTGGCAAGCAAATCGGTGGTCGGGCGACGAAGATGCCCCGTATGAAATCGCGGCTGAAATAGGGGCGTATCCATGACTGCAGCGATTAGCGCGGGCGTTATCGTATTACTGATTGTGGCGGCTATAGTCCTTATTGTTGTTGTGGCACGCTCAAGTGGTAAGCATTCGTCTCGCTTTGCGTTTAGCAAGTCGAACGCAGAGGGGTTTTCAGCGGGCAGGGAATCGCGTTCGAACGTGAGTGCGGATAATGATTTGATGACGCGCCGGCGCCTCTTTGGGTTTATGGCCTTTATCGGGGCGGCTATTGGCGTGTTGGTTGTCAAGCTCTGGTCGATGCAGATAGTTTCCGGCGCGGAGTATACGAAAAAGGCAGAGGGAAACCGCATTACCGAATACACGACCATTGCTCCTCGTGGGCGAATCTACGATCGCAATGGAGTCGAACTCGTTGGTAACCGTGCGACCTTTGCCGTGCTTGCTAATTCAGAAGTCCAAAACGACAGAAACGTATTGCAACGGCTCTCCGATGTCCTGGGTATTCCGCGCGAGACCGTGAAGAACCTTGCAGAGTCTCAAACGGGCGGAGCTCAGGCGGATCGTGTCATCGCTCTTGATGTGGAAGAGCGCGCCGTTGCGTATATTTCTGAGCATCCAAATGCTTTTCCCGGCGTCAGCATCGAAGCGCGAACAGTGCGAACCTATCCGTTTGGCGATTTGGCTGCCCATGTGCTGGGATACACTGGCACGATTTCCGAGGCGGAACTCAAGAAGAAAGATGGCGGAATCGCATACGAATCGGGTGATATCGTAGGCAAAGACGGCGTCGAACAAGCGTTTGAGGCGTATTTGCAGGGAGATCGCGGTGTCAAGCAGGTCGAGATCAACGCGGCAGGCGAGGTCGTGAGCGCGGTGGATTCCGTCGAGCCGGTTCAGGGCAATGATATTCGCATAACCATCGACATCGAGGTTCAAAGGACGGCAGAAGAAGCGCTTCAACAGGCGTTTGTGGATTCTGCCAATGCAAGCTACGGCAATGCCCACTCGGGTGCGATTGTTTGTCTGAACTGCAAAACGGGCGAGGTTATAGCCATGGCATCTGCTCCGACATATGACCCAGAGGAGTTTATCGGGGGCATTTCGAACGAAAAATGGGAGGAAATGACCGACGAAGGCTCCGACTACCCGCTTTCGAACCGCTGCATTGCGGGTTTGTATCCGGCCGCTTCGACGTTCAAGGGATTTACGGGGCTTGCCGGCCTGCAATACGGGTTTGCTTCGGAGCAATCTGAGTGGTACTGCGAGGGAACCTGGAC
The DNA here is from genome assembly GCA_902783925.1 of uncultured Coriobacteriaceae bacterium. Lineage (GTDB taxonomy): Bacteria > Actinomycetota > Coriobacteriia > Coriobacteriales > QAMH01 > QAMH01. Next base: position 20,976 of record CACZSV010000167.1, on the reverse strand, counting down.
GGGGTTTGGTGAGAAATGGCCCCAGAAATGCTGGAATACCAGCGGACATAAGTCTATCGGCTTTCATAATGGCATAGTCGAGAGCTGCGACGTGGTTTTCTATGAAATCGCGAAGAGCTTCTATCAATACAACCAAAACGAGACAGCGCTGCAAGACTATCTCAAGAGCTGGGGATTCGGCTCGAAAACTGGCATCGAGCTTTCGGGTGAGGCAGAAGGCCGTGTTCCCACGCCCGAATGGAAGCGCAGCTTCAACCGCGATGCTCCCGAAAGCCAGGCGTGGCTTCCGGGCGATTTGTCGAACCTCATCATTGGTCAGGGCGACCTTCTTGTGACGCCCCTGCAGATTGCCTGCGGCTATGCGGGGCTGGCGACGGGCACCGTGCCCAAACCTGTCTTGCTAAGCTCGGTTGTATCAACCGATGGCACGATGACCGCTGTCGACGGTGCGCGCTACCAAGGTAGCATCGTGCATCCGCAATTCGAACAGAAAAACATCGAAATCATGCGCAGCGGTTTCCGCGGCGTAGTCGAGGATGGCTCTGTCAAGTCGATTTTCGAGGACCTCGGTGTTGCCACTTCGGGGAAAACCGGTACGGGCGAGGTCGCTGGCAAGGATAACTACGGCTGGTACGTCGGCTATGGTCCGACAGAAGATCCGCAGTATGTCTGCGCGTGCTGTATCGAAGAAGGCGGTGCGGGTGCGACATGCGCTGCCCCGGCCGTCCGTTCGGTGCTTGCTGCGACAATGGGCCTGTCCACAGAGCATGTTTCCGGTTCGTCGACCGAGGAGCGCTGACGTATATGCCTCAGATGCCATTCAAAAGCGCCCCAAAGGTTCACGCGCGTACTGCCTCGGCAAGTCTGTCTGCTCAGGCGGGAAATGCGACGCTTCCTGCAAATATTATCCTGATCGTGCTGGTTGTGCTGCTGCTCGCATGTGGTCTTGTGACCGTGTATGCGGTAACCCTTACAGAAACCGAGTACTCGATTGTGCGTCAGCTCGCCGGAGTGGGTATCGGCATAGCCGTGATGGTAGCCTTCTGGTTTTTCGACTACAGGCGTTTTGCCGATCTGACCGTGCCGTTACTTGTGTTTGACGCCGTCTTGATTCTGCTGCCCATGGTGCCGGGGTTGGGTATGGAAGTGAACGGTGCGATGTCGTGGATCAAGCTGGGCCCGTTGAGCTTTCAACCTTCTGAGCTCGCAAAACCAGTGACGATTCTAGCGGTTGCCTCTGCAACGGCTCGCCATCAGGGTGCCATTACCAAGGGAGCGGATTATCTTAAGCTCGTCGGCATCATCCTGATCCCGTTCGTATTGCTCGTGCGCGAGGATCTTGGTACGGGCCTCGTCATTTTAATCGTCGGCTTCTGTATTCTCATCGTGGGCGGTGCCGCTAAACGCTGGATTTTCTCGACTCTCGCAATCGCGGTGATTCTAGTAGCGGCGCTACTCGGTTTCAACGGCGTCGTCAGCGAATGGACAGGCGGAAGCGTTCAGCTTATCAAGCCGTATCAGATGAGTCGCCTCCTCGTGTTTATCGACCAGGACAATCCGACCTACGCCGATGATGCGTACAACCTCAACCAGGCGAAAATCGCCGTGGGTAGCGGAGAAATCGTCGGCAAGGGATGGGGAAACGCAACGCAGTCTTCGGGAGGCTTTCTGCCTGAATCTGCAACGGATTTTATCTTCTGCGTCTTTGCCGAGCAATTTGGATTCCTCGGGGCCTTCGTTCTTTTGGGCCTGTATTTGGCGCTCCTGGCCGTAGCGCTGGGCATCGGGCTTAATTCCTCGGATCTGTTCGGGTCGCTTGTCGTCACCGGAATTATGGGCATGTGGTTATTCCAGATTGTCGAGAATATAGGCATGGACCTCGGTCTTATGCCCATCACAGGAATTCCTTTGCCCTTTATGAGCTATGGTTCTTCGTTCATGATTACAAACTTTATTTGCGTTGGCCTCTTGCTTTCGATATGGTCTCGTCGTGGAGGCGCTCCAAAAAGAAGTGGAAAGGTTGGGTAATGAAAATTCCGAGCATGCCAATCGATGTTAAGAAACTGGCTGAGTCAGTTGTAAAGATTGGCCAAGAGCGTGACCAACGCGTGCGCGTCGAGCTTGTCTTCGATCCGACTGCAAGCAGCAAGCTCACCGATATGGTCCTCGAGGCTTTTGTGGATGTTCGGTCTAATGCCGTCATTGTCGATCACGTACTTTCCTCGTCCGTGCCGGCGATATCCAAGAGATCAGATCTCTGCGTTGTAGTAGGCGGAGACTCGATGCTTCTGGGCGATACCATCGAGACGGCAAAGTCAAAAGGTGTTCCGGCAATCATCATCATTGCTCGAGGCGAGACCTTCTTTGCCGACAGCCCCGCCGACGCGCAGATATACGCCAATGTGACCATGAAAGAAAACACCATTTCCAATGTTGCAGGAAATGCGAACGTCCCGGCTGTGGGTACAGGCATTTCTTTGGACGACATCATCGATATTGACACGAGTACCGCCAATCGCCCGCTCGAGAATCTTGGTTCTTGGATTGTGCAAAACGTGCCATCCAAATCTCTTGCCCTAGCATCGGACTTTCCGTTTCTGCGCCATCCGTTGACTATCGAACTCGGAAAAGAGAACACAATCCAAAACGGCGCCATCAGCTTGCTTTTCTTCCTGCCTGGCGCCGATATGCCACTCATCACGCTCAATCAAGCCAAAATGATGATTCAGATTGCGAGCGTGTACGGGCGGGAGATCAATGGAGACCGCATAAAAGAAGTTGCGGCTGTTGTGCTCGGTGGCCTTGGTCTCAGGGCTATTGCGCGCAAGCTCATCACCTTGATTCCCGTGCTCGGCTGGCTCATCAAACCCGCCGTTGCCGCATCGGGGACTATGGCCATGGCTTTGACGGCTGCGGAATACTACGAGGAGAAGGGCAAGCTGCACGCGTTGGAAGACGTCGTCGATAAGGCGTGGACGAGCGCCGAGCCGGTTGTAAGCAAAGGCACGGGCATTTTCGAGAAGGCTGTTTTGGGGACGACGGCGAATGCCGAAAACTAGATTTGCCGTCAATGACGATCTCTGGAACCAATTCGCTCCACTCGTTGCTCGCGTGGAGAAACCATCGCGTTATCTTGGGCAGGAATGGGGAAGCGTCGAGCCAAGCGAAAAGTCCGATGCCGACTACCATGCCGTCCTCGTGTATCCAGATACTTACGAAATAGGGCAAGCGAATCAAGCTATCGCCGTCCTGTACGATTGCCTCAATGCAAATGAGCGTATCTATTGCGAGCGTGCCTACCTTCCATGGGTCGACATGATTACCGCCATGCGCGCTTCAAAGCTGCCGCTCGCTTCGCTCGAGACATACACGCCCGTGTGCGATTTCGATTTTGTGGGCATCACGCTTCCCCACGAGATGGCCTCGACCAACATCCTCGAGTTTCTCGACCTGAGTGGCATTGCACTGCATGCTTGTGACCGCACAGAAGACGATCCGCTCGTCTTTGGCGGCGGCCCGCTTGCGTACAACCCAGAGCCGCTGGCGTCGTTTTTCGACGCGTTCTTCATTGGCGAGGGAGAAGAGCTCGATCTTGAGGTCGCGTTGCTCCATAGGCGCATGAAACAGGCGGGGGCATCTCGGGAGCAGATCCTGCGTGAACTTTCGCATGTCGAGGGCGTGTATGTTCCCAGCTTGTACGAGACGCACGACCAGCGTATCGAGGGTTTATCCTCCGAAATGCGCGGATACACCGTCGCACAACCCCGTTTTGATGATGTCTCGCCTCGTGTTGTAAAGCGGGTCATTCAAGAATTCGATACCCTCAAGGCGCTGCCACGTCTTATCGTTCCCTATAGCGAGCTCGTGCACGACAGGCTGGCGGTGGAAATACTGCGTGGGTGTAACAGAGGCTGTCGCTTTTGCCAGGCGGGCATGATATATCGTCCCGTTCGCGAGCGCAGCGCCGATACTATTATCAGTGCCGTTGCCGAAGGGCTCGCATGCACAGGATATGACGAGGTGTCGCTCACTTCGCTTTCTTCAACAGACCATTCGACCATCGGGCAAATGCTCAGGCGCCTGAATACGAGATTTTACGGCACGGGCAAGAGCGTGAGCCTTCCAAGCCAGCGTGTCGATGCGCTGGGGGTGGAGCTTGCCCGCCTGGCTGCAGGGGAGAAAAAAGGCGGTCTGACCTTGGCACCCGAGGCAGGCACCCAGCGTATGCGCGACAGCATCAACAAAGGCGTTACGGAAGACGACCTGATGCAAGCTGTGATTGGTGCGGTCGAGGCTGGCTGGCGCGGTTTCAAGCTGTATTTCATGATCGGGCTTCCGGGCGAAACCGATGAAGACGTTGCTGGTATCGGGGCATTATGCAAGCGGGTGTATCGTGCCGCCAAGGATGCCATTCCCGATGATCAGCCGCGAAACATCCGTCTTACGGTTTCTGTTGCGCTCTTTATTCCAAAGCCCTGCACTCCCTTTCAATGGGACGGACAGATTCCTCTGGAAGAAATCCAGCATCGCATCGAAGTGCTGCGCGGCAGCTTTCCGAAGAAGGGAATCGACCTGCGCTGGCACGACTCCGCAACGAGCTATGTCGAAGCAGTGCTTGCACGCGGTGGACGTGAATGCGCCGAGCTCATCGAACAGGCGTGGAAAAATGGCGCGCGCTTTGACGCGTGGACCGAGCAATTCAATTTCGACGCCTGGCAGCAGGCAGGACAGGCATGCGGCGTGCCCATTATGCAACGCGCCGTGTGCGAGTACGAAGAAGGCGCGTTGCTACCCTGGAGTCATATCTCGTGCGGCGTGAGCGAGGCATTTCTAAGAAGCGAACGTCAAAAGGCGCATGAGGCCATGACAACCCCCGATTGCAGCTTTGGACCATGTTCGCAATGCGGAGTATGCCAGGACCTCCACGTTCACAACAGCACGCAGGTCAAGCGCGTCTTGCCGGAGGCACGATTATGAGCGATGGGTTCCGCCTCAGGGTTAAGTACGAGATTCGCGGCCGCCTCGCGTATTTGTCTCATCTCGAGACCATTCGCTCCATGGAGCGCGTGGTTCGTCGTGCTGGATTGCCCTTTGCTGTGACCGAAGGGTTCAGTCCACATATGAAGGTCGCTTTTGGCCCTGCGCTGCCCGTTGGCGCAGGTTCCGCAGGAGAATACCTCGATGTCCGTTTGCAGAGCTATATCGATGCGGAACGCGCGCTCGAGCGCCTGCAATTGGCCGCGCCGCGCAATCTTATGCCCCTCGAATGCTTCTATGTCGACGTCCGTGCGGACGCAATCGACGTGACATATCCCCTGAGCCTGTGGGAGGCAGAGTTTTCTTGTGATGGGGATGTGCGGGAAATGCTCGAGGCGCTCCGTTGCGCCTTTGGAGAGCTACTCGAAAAAGGCTATATCGAGGTCATCAAAAGAAAAGGACGTGCAGAAAAGGTCAAGCAGGTTGCATTTGAAGGCCGTTTAATCGAAGCCCCGGTATTTTCAGCCGAAGATACGTGTGTCGTCATGCGTTTTTCGACATTCCAAGGTAACGAAGGGGCCCTGCGGCCCGATAAGTTTATCGATGCTGCGCTCGCGTTGATGAGCACTCCGGCTCGCTTAGTTCGTCTCACTCGTCAGGAGCTTCGCGAGAACGGGTAGATTGCGGGGCGCGGTCCCTGCATCCCGCTGCAGTTCTACGAGCAACCGTTATGTACACCTGAAGGGCATGGGGCGCGCCGCTCCGTCGGTAATCCAGCCAGGCCGCAAGCCCCGTACACCTTTGGCCGAAACAGTAGAAGGTGCACGGCCGCAGCCGGGCAAGCCACACACCTTTGCTCGCAGGTGCAGAAGGTGCACGGCCGCAGCCGGACGATCTATACACCTTTGCCCCCGGAGACAAAAGGTGCACGGCCCGGGAGCTGGAATCCCTGCACCTTCGGCCGGAATCCCAGAAGGTGAACAGCCGCAGCCGGGACGAGAGGTCCGTGCGGCGCCCAGCCTTTCGTTACGAAAGGCTCTAGCTTCGCGCGGACGCAGATCCGCGCCCCACTCATTTGATGCAGAAACGACTCAGCTTATGCGATTGCCCGTAGCCCGTGTAAATCCGGGGCTTCAGATGACATAGGTTGTACGTATATTCACAACCTGTGTTCCGGATGATCGGAGAAGGCTCTCCAGATGATCGGAGAAGGCTCTCCAGATGCTCGGAGAAGGCTCTCCAGATGCTCGGAGATAGCGACTAAAGATGCATCCTTCGCCCTGACCGCTATTTGGCGAGACCGACTTCTTCCAAATATCCCTGCAGGTCTTCTTCCCAAGTGGGCAGGTTCGCACCGAACATCTCGAGCATGAGGCTTTCTAATTGAACCTTCTCTGCGGTGACCAAATCCGTGGTGGGGATAAGCCATGCGCCGGGGTCGTAGCCGCAGATCTCCAGCGCTTTTGCGGCAAATTCGTAGCGGTTTATGCATCCTATGCTCGTAATGTGGAAAATGCCGGTTGCGTTGGTCTCAATTGCGCGTGCAATGAAATTGACGTAGGTGCGTATGGAGGTCGGGCTGTTGTACTGGTCTGTTCTCGTCTCTGCCTTACGCCCGGATTCAACAGCATCAAGCAGATCTTTTAGTATTCCCCCGCGGCGTGAATACACCCATGAGGAGCGGATGATGATGTGGTTGGGCGCACTGTTTCGCACAATTGCTTCGCCGGCGCGCTTCGATTTTCCATACGGTTTTTCTGGATGAGGGGTATCGAATTCGTTTGCCGGCTCGGCCATGCGGGTTGGAAAAACATCATCTGTGGAAATCTGCACCAGCTTGGCGCCAAGTGCGTTTGCTACCACGGCCACATTGCCTGCTCCCAGCGCGTTGGTCTCGTATGCCTTCACGCGGTTGCCAAGGCTGTTCAAGGCGGCGCGTGGCAGCCCGGCGCAGTTGATGATGACTTCTGGGCTGCAGGCTTCTGCAAACGCTTCGAGACGCTCGGGGTCGCAAACCGAGACTTCGAGGTCCGTGCCAACGACATTGTGCCCCAGGGCGCCCAGCCGCTCGACGACTTCAGAGCCGATAAACCCGCTTGCTCCGGTGACCCAGATTGTTTTTGCCTCGCTCATGGGAGCTCCTTACTGCTGATCAGTGTTCGATTCCGGTTGCACGTCAGTCTCTTTCGATTCCGACTTTTCGTCGGCCTCTGCCTGCAGTGGTGCAGGTTTGTTCTTATTGAGAACCTTTTGCAAGACGGCGATGGCGGCTACGAGCGCGGCACCGACGGCGTTGCATACGATGACCTCGGTACCCATGGCACCAGAAAGGGGAATCATGAACATGACGCCACCGACGATGAGTACCGCGCGAAAGATCGGGTTAATTTTGCCCATGAGGTAGCCGTTGAGACCTGCTGCAACGCCAAATAGGCCGATCATAGCCATGGCGGTGTTTGCAATGACAAGCACTATAGGAATGTCTCCTTGCGCAATGAGGGAGGGATAGTAGGCAAATATAAACGGAACGATATAGGCGGCAATGGCCAGGCGGCTTGCGTTGAGAGCGGCTATCATTGGCCGCGATTTAGCGATTGCGCTGCCCGCAAACGCCGCAAGGGCGACGGGCGGTGTGATATCGGCGAGGATACCAAAATAGAAAACGAAGAAATGCGCGCAGACTAGCGGAACCTGCATCTGCATGAGAATGGGAGCGCAGGTTGCTGCCATGATGCAGTAGTTCGCCGTTGTGGGCACGCCCATGCCGAGCACGATGCAGCACAGCATGGTAAGCAACAGGCCGATGATGAGGTAATCGCCCGCGGCGATGACGATAACGTTAATGAGCGTTGATGCGAGGCCCGTCACGGTGATGCATCCAGCAATGAGGCCCGCCATACCGCATGCGACGGCGACGCCGATGGAGTTCTTTGCGCCAGCTGCAAAGGCATCGCCCGCAGTCCAAACGGCGGTACGGGTCGAATCGAGCAGAATCATCCCAAAAGTCTCGCCCTCGGAGCGCTCTTCCCAATTGGTTTGCACAAAGTGAATAAAGCCGATGACAAAGGCCGAGAGGATGGATATTGCAGCCGACATTGCCATGGTAAACACATTGGCGGAGACGAGCCATACGAGCAGCACCAGCGGCAAAAGCAAGTAGCAGTTCTTGGCAAGGAATTTCCACTTGGGAAGCTCTTCTTTGGGCATGCCGCGCAAGCTAAGCTTCTTCGCCTCCAGATGCACTGCGCAGAAAATGCCGGTGAAATAGAGAAGGGCGGGGATGATGGCTATGGCGGCTACCTGGATGTAAGGGACGCCCATGTACTCTGCCATCAGAAATGCCGCCGCGCCCATAATTGGCGGCATGATCTGTCCGCCTGTGGACGATGCGGCCTCGACTGCTCCGGCAAATTCTGGCTTGTACCCTGTCTTCTTCATCATGGGGATGGTGACCGAGCCCGTGGTTACCGTGTTGCCAACGGACGATCCAGAGACCATACCGCAGAGCGCAGACGAGATAACCGCGACCTTTGCCGCGCCGCCACTCGACCAGCCGGCGATGCGGTTAGCAAGCGAGATAAAGAAATTGGCGATGCCGGTGCGTTCCAAGAACGCGCCAAAGATGATGAATAACACGATATAGGTGTAACAGACATTTGTCGGTGTGCCTATGACGCCGCTCGTTGTGTAGAAGAGCTTCTGGACAACGTTCGAAAGTGCCTTATACATGTCGGGGTTATGCGAGAGCTGGAAATAGAAGGCGTAGACGAGCAAACAACCTACGACAATGATGATGGGGACGCCTACGCACCTGCGGCAGAGCTCTGCCAGGCTTATGAGGCCCATGACGCCGAATGCGACAAGCATCGGGGTAATGCGCGTGCCCATGAGCAGAATAGGCGTTACGTTAATTGCGAAGTACATAAACGGCACAAAACCCATGAGGGCGAGGATGATGTCGTAAATGGGAATGTGGTTCACCCTGTGGCCGGTCTTTCTGATTGGGTACATCATGTAGCCAATCAGGATGACGAAGGCCAGAAAACGGGCCAACCGTGCTTCTGCCTGCTCGGTCGAGAGCAGGGTCATAAGCAAACAGTAGATGGAAAAGGCAATCAAGAGCGCCGTAACCACGATCTTGGGGATGCCCTCCCATATGCGCGTGTTCGACTCCTTGTCGTATTTGCGCATGATGTCGTCGGTGTCGACGTCGCCGCTTTCTGCTGTGACTGCCGGCAGGTCTTCGACGACCGCCTCGTCTTTTTTCTTGAATAGTCTCATTACGCCCTCCATGCCTGCATCGGATCTTTGTCGCGAGCAGTTCAATTCGGTTCTGCGCGCCTTCTTCACAAGCTGGAGAAAACGCGCAGAGCAGAATTGCTCTCAAAATACCCAGGGTCACAATGGTGTACGGCCATTGTGACCCTGGACAATCGAGACAAAAGCACGCGCTCGCTAGCTAGGCTGTTTACTTAGCGACCGTGATGCCCTGCTCGCTGTAATACTTCGCTGCGCCGGTGTGATACGGCACGCCCTTGATTGCGGCTGCGGTGTTAATGTCGAGCTCAGCGTATTTGGCGTGTGCATTGGGCTGCGCTTTGGCTCCTGCGAAGACAGAGGAGATGAAGTTGTAGACGGCTTCTTCGGAAACGTTGTTGTTCGCGATGATGACAGCACCAACAGACACGGTGGTGGTGTCGGAATCGAGGCCGTATGCGCTGGCCGGAATCGTGGCCTTTGCATAGTACGGCGAAGAAGCGAGCAACTTCTCAATATGTGCGTCGTCAAGTGAGACCAGATAGCACTTCTTTGCAGTGGAGAGATCTGTGATCGACGTGGTCGGAGCGCCTGCTACGACAAATGCTGCGTCGATCTTGCCGTTCTTGAGAGAATCGGTGGAATCGGCGAAGTTCTGATAGACAGCGTTGAGGTCGTTGACGGTCAGGTCATATGCACCGAGGATGTCGACAGCATTGAAGTAGACGCCGGAGCCCGTGGCGCCAACGGAGACGGTCTTGCCCTTGAGGTCTGCGACCGTCTTGATATCAGGATTGGTGGTCACGATCTGGACCTGCTCCTGATAGAGGGTGCCGACAACGGAGAAGTCCTTGTAGGCACCGGAATCCTTGAACAGGTTGGTCCCATCGTATGCGTAGGCCAGAACGTCAGACTGGCAGAATGCGATGTTTGCATCGCCGTCCTGCAGCGCCTGGATATTGGCCTGCGAGCCGTTGCCAGAAAGCGCCGTTACCTTCGTGGGGGTGTTGTTGGTGCAATAGTTGGCGAGAACCGTGCCAAAGGCGTAATAGGTGCCGGACTCGCCGCCGGTGAGGAATTGCAGGTTGTTATCAACCGTCTTGGCATTTGCGCTGCCACTGGCACTGCCCGAGGCGCTTGCGCTCTTGCTTGCGCTTCCTCCACTGCTGCCACCGCAGCCCGTCACGCACAATGCGAGAGCTGCGATTAGGCTAATGGCGACTATGGGTATGAGCTTCCTCTTCATACTCGTTCTCCTTCTCTGCGTTTTCTTTACCTGCGCCAGCATCCCTCCATATTGAACGCTTAGACGCTAGGCTCCAATTCTACGTGAAGAATTGGCCAAGGTGGAGGCAAATCACAAATTTTTTCGGTCAACCCACAAGAAATTTCAGTTTTGTTTCGCTATACTGCCTCTACGTTTTAAGAGTTTGTGCATGTTTTCGAGATTGTCGATGGAGCGGATGATGTCGCTTGAGTCCTGGGATTGGTTTGTGAAGCTTTCCGAAGAGGGCAGTGTGACCAAGGCGGCAAAGGCTCTCGAGCTCTCGCAACAGACGCTTTCGGCACGTCTGGCTGCACTCGAAAACGAGCTCGGCGTCAAGCTCGTTCAGCGCGGAACGCCGCTCTCGTTCACGCCGGCGGGCACCGCGTTTTTGCTGTACGCGCACGAACAAAGGCAGGCGCAACAAGATCTCATTCGCACTATCGGAGAAGTCACCGGTGGAAGCGCGGGAATTCTCAAGGTGGGAGTTCCGCAAATGCGTGGAAAGTCGCTCATGCCCTGTGTTGTTGCGCGTGTTCGCGAGCAGCTTCCAGATATTTGCTTTGAACTTACCGAGGAGACCAATAGGGAACTCGTGCGCAAGGTCGAGCGAGCAGAGATAGATCTCGCTGTCGCGCGATTTGGCGAGACGCATCCGGGCGTCGATGTTGTGCCCTTTGCATCAGAAGAGATTGTGCTCGCAATTCATGAAGATCTATTGGTCAAGGTGACGGGCCGTTCTGTCGAAGATGCCCGTGCTCTCGTCAAAGAGCAAGGCCTCGACGCCTTGAAGGAATGTCCATTTGGGATTGGCATGGTAGAGGATATATCGGGACGCATCGCCTATTCGGAGTTGCGGGCGCACGGAATCAAACCACGAATTGCGCTCATATCTGAATACCTGAACACCTTGCTCGCGGCGTGCGCCAGCGGAGTCTGCGCTGTGTTTGCCCCCTCGAACATGATCGACGATGCGCTCAAGGACCCCAGCCAGATTGTGCGGGTCAAGCTTTCGGAGCACGCGTGCTACGAGGTGAGCATCGGAACACCGAGTTCCGTTCCAGCGTGGAGAGCCGTAACCGTGCTTAAGGAGGCACTGCTCGAACACGCGTGCTGTTAGTGTCTTATTTCACCCTTTTGGTGTGGCCGTCGAATTTCGGACAACCCGGGATGCTCCAGCCGCTGACCATTCCGCCGTTAATTGCCTCGAGCTCTTCTTCGCCGAGTTCGATTCCTTCGGCTTTTGCCAGGTTGAAAAGCTCTTCGGCGTTCTTGCAGGCCTTGGCCTTTTCCTGAAGCTCTGGTGACAAGTCCTCGAATTTCATGACGACGACTCCTTCCGTTTGCTTTATTGCTATCGTTGGCGCTCGAGTATTATACATTGCAGACATCCTTACCATTCCAGCTCCTGGTCCGATGAGCTGCGGCTTGCCGACTCAGTCAGAGAGCGTGAATGCAAGATAATTTTAATTTTTCTCTTGTGAAACAGAGCAAACGCTAGTAGACTATTAGCGTTTGCCCCCTCGCGACGGTTCTTTTCCCTTTCCATCGCGAAACGGGCATGTGAAAAAGGAAAACCGAAAGGCATGTACCATGTACGCGATTGTTAAAACCGGTGGCAAGCAATACACCGTGAAACCGGGCGACGTGCTCGATGTCGAAAAGCTCGAGGGCGAGGCAGGCGACAAGCTTTCTCTCGAGGTGCTTTTCCTCAATGATGGCACGAGCATCGTCACGGATGCGGATAAACTTGCTCAGACAAACGTCACCGCTCAGATCGTCGACCAACACAAGGGCGACAAGCAGATTATCTTCAAGTTCAAGAAGCGCAAGGGCTATAAGCGCACGCGCGGCCATCGTCAGCAGCTCACCCGCATCGCTATTGTCGATGTCGCTGGTCAGAAGGCCGAGGCGCCTGCCCCCAAGGCAGCTCCTGCAAAGATCGAAGAGCCTGTGAAAGAAGAGGCCGTGGCTGCAGAAAGCCTCGACTTCTCAAAGATGACGGTTGCGCAGCTCAAGGATTATGCAAAGGAGCATGACATCAAGCTCCCGAGCGGCGCGCGCAAGGCCGAAATCATCGAGACTATTACCGACGTGGAAAAGTAAGGAGGCTGAAGACGTATGGCACACAAGAAAGGCCTCGGCTCTAGCCGTAACGGACGCGATTCCCACGCTCAGCGCCTTGGCTGCAAGCGCTTTGCAGGGCAGACCGTAAACGCGGGCGAAATCCTCGTCCGCCAGCGTGGAACGCACTTCCATCCCGGCGAAAACGTTGGACGTGGCAAGGACGATACGCTTTTTGCGATGGTTCCCGGCACGGTCAAGTACACGCGTGGCACCAAGCGTAGGATTCACGTTATTCCGCAAGCGTAAATCCTGCACCACATCGAGTGAAAAGTCCCGCTCCATCGAGGGCGGGACTTTTTTTGTGAAGCAAATAGAGCTCTGTTAGAATTTTCGCAATGCTTCATCGAAACCATGCTTTCGAAAGGTTCTGATACATACTATGTGTGGAATTGTTGGCTACACCGGCTCGCAGGCCGCTCGGGATATTCTTGTAGACGGCCTTCGCAGGCTCGAATATCGCGGTTATGACTCATCGGGCATAGCACTTTCTGATGGCGAGAGAATCCGCACGGTACGCCGTGTTGGCAAGGTCGACGAACTCGCTCAGGCTGTTGAATCGTGGAAGGTGGCCTCTGCCTGCGGTATCGGTCACACGCGCTGGGCGACGCATGGAAGGCCGAGCGAGGCGAACGCCCATCCTCATTCCGATTGCTCCGGAAAGATTAGCATCGTCCATAACGGCATCATCGAAAACTTTGTACAGCTGCGCGACCAGCTTCAAGCCGAAGGACACGTGTTCAAAAGCGATACCGATACGGAGATCGTCGCCCATCTGGTCGAGAAATACTACGACGGCGATTTGATTGCTGCGCTTATGCGCGCATGCGAGCGCCTCCAGGGCGCCTATGGTCTTGCCGTCATGCATGCCGATCATCCGGGTGTCATCGCCGTTACGCGCAAAGACAGTCCCATCGTCGTGGGCAGCTCCGATGACGGCGATGCGGCGCTTGTTGCAAGCGATATCGTCGCCATTTTAGAGTACACGCGCGACGTCGTCTTTCTTGAAGACAGGCAATATGCGCTTCTCACACCGGGCAACATCGAGTTCTTCAACGAAAATGGCAAGATAATCGAACCCGAGTTCACGCATATCGACTGGGATGCCGAGAACGCGGAACGTGCCGGTTTTCCCGACTTCATGCTCAAGGAAATCCACGAACAGCCCCGTGCAGTGCGCGATACAATCAGCGGCGCTGTGAAGAATGGCCGCGTACTGCTCGATGATCTCACGCTCGATGACGACGATATCGACGCCATCGACAACGTGTACATCATCGGATGCGGAACGAGCTATCATGCTGGCCTCGTTGCCCGCGAACTCATCGAGCGATGGGCTCGTATCCCCACGACGGTCGAGGTTGCAAGCGAGTTCCGCTATCGCAATCCCATCGTCTCATCATCGACGCTCGTCATCGCGATCTCGCAGTCTGGCGAGACGGCAGACACTCTTGCGGCGGTACGTATCGCGCGCTCGAAGGGCGCACGTGTCTTTGCCATCACGAACTGCGTGGGCAGCCGTATCACGCGCGAGTCCGACGGCACGCTCTATGTGAAAGCCAATATGGAGATTTCCGTTGCCGCGACAAAGTCGTTCCTCGCGCAGATTGCGTGCCTGATGCTCATCGCGATGTTCCTTGGGCAGAAAAAGGGGCGTCTCACGACGCGTCAGGTCAAATCGCTGTATTACGAGCTGCGTGAAACGCCTGCCCAAATCGAAGATATTCTGCAAGACACCGATGTGATCGAGCAGGCGGCCAAGATGATAGCCAAAGCGCATTCGGTTATGTACGTTGGGCGCGGCATCGGTGCTACGGTGTGCAACGAGGGCGCTCTCAAATTAAAGGAAATCAGTTATCTGCATGCAGAGGCGTACGCGGCAGGTGAGCTCAAGCACGGCCCTATCGCGCTCATTGACGAGGAAGTCCCGGTTGTAGCCGTTGTTACGGATTCCCCGACGCGTATGCAGACGCTCAGCAACGTGCAAGAGATACTCGCGCGTGGTGCCCACGTTGTCGCTGTTGCGACAGAAGGCGATACTGATATAGAGGATATTGCCGATTACGTGCTGTACATTCCGCCTGTGCGCGACTGGTGCTCTGCCATCACGGCAAGCGTTCCGCTCCAGCTGCTCGCACGCTATGCTGCCGTCGAACGTGGCTGCGATGTCGATCACCCGCGAAATCTCGCCAAGTCGGTGACGGTGGAATAATGGCCGAGCAAGCAGATGCCATACCCGAGGTTTTCCCAGACGCAACGCACATGAGCCCCTCGACGGGTCTCGGTGTCGATATAGTCGAAATCGAGCGGATGGAGAAGATCCTCGCCCGTACGCCCAGCTTTGCCATGCGGGTGTTCTCAGCAGAAGAACGGGCGTATTGCGAGGCGCGTCATCGCCCGGCCGTTCATTTTGCCACGCACTTTGCGGCAAAGGAGGCCGTTCTCAAGGCTTTGGGCACGGGGTTTTCTTCTGGTATTGGGTTTACGGACGTCGAGGTCGCCCATGACGAAAATGGCAAGCCGCTGACCGTGCTCCATGGACGGGCAAAGGAGATTGCCGAGGAGCTTGGCGTCATCGAGCTTCCGCTCTCGTTGAGCCGTACGCACAATACCGCTGTTGCCAATGCGATCGCCATAACACAGGTTTCCAGACCACGCGTCGAGGAAAAGACAACTCCTGCACAGGAAATCGCAGCTCGTTTCAAGGAACTCCGCAGCATGCTCGACGATCTCGAGCAAGAGCAGGAACAGTCTGACGGCTCGGACGGTAGCGATGAATGAGCAGGATATCCGCACGCTTGATGATCAATTTTGCGCACAGCTTATTCCGCATGTAAGCGCGCATGCAAACAAATACTCGCGCGGAACGCTCGGCGTTGTTGGCGGCTGCGCCCAGTATCCGGGGGCTCCCATCCTTGCCAGCATGGCTGCTGTACGTAGCGGGGCAGGTTACGTGCGCTTGGTGGCGCCGAACGATGCCGCCCAAAGCGCGCGCTCGCATCTAGTCTCGATTCCCGTGAGCGCGTGTATTCAAAACGAGGAAGGGTGTTTTTGCGCTCGTTCGTTCGAACAAGTGCGTGATGCTCTGAAGAAGAGCGGGGCTTTGCTCGTGGGTCCCGGCATGGGCACATCACACGACGTGGCGAGCTTTCTCGAAGCTCTGCTTTCATGCCCGGGTTTTCAGGATAGGCCGCTCGTGTGCGATGCGGACGCATTGAATATCATCGCGGCGCAGCCAGACATGTTTACAGGGGCATGTCGGGCAGAGTGTGTGCTAACGCCCCATGAAGGCGAAGCTGCCCGTCTACTCGGACGTCCTTTGATCAGCAGATACGAGGACGCACGCGAACTTGCGAGCATGTTTAACGCCACGGTAGTGCTCAAAGGCCCCGAGACACTCATCGTTGCCGCGGACGGCAGGACGAATGTCATGAATTCCGGTGGACCCGAGCTCGCAAAGGCTGGGACAGGAGATGTGCTTGCGGGAATAATCGCTGCGCTTCTGGCACAGGGGCTCGACGCGTTGGACGCGGCATCGCTTGGAACTCAGATACACGCGAACGCAGGCAAGCTCGCTCTTGGCAAATTGGGTATTCATGCTGTCATGCCTGAGGATATAATCAGCTACATCGGTCCGGCGTTTTTAACCATGGAGGCGAACCAGGACTCGTGAGCGCAAACGAGGTTAACTATTTTGGTGCGAACCCTCATGTCGAGGGAGTGTTTTCGAGCGACAGGGCCCAGGTCAAGAGCATAAATCGCGACGATTGCAAGATTGGCGGCCCGTACACGCATGCCGATGTGCCGCGAGGCGCCTGGGTCGAAATCGATCTTGGAGCCATTGCCCATAATCTCCGCATCATTCGCAAGCGTATTGGAATGAACCGCCAGCTCATGGCCGTGGTCAGTGCAGATGCATATGGGCATGGCGCTGTGCGAGTTGCCAAGGTTGCACTTGAAAATGGCGCCGATTGTCTTGGCGTGTCCACCGTCGAGGAAGCAATCGAGCTGCGCGAAGCCGATATCGAGGCACCGGTTCTCGTATTGTCGCAGCCCCCCATGCGGACCATCCCGCAATTGCTCGCCTTCAATGTTATGCCAACGGTGACTACGAGGGACTTTGCGCTTGCATTGGGCGAAGAGGCCGACCTACATGGTATGGTCGCGAAGTATCATCTCGCCATAGATACGGGCATGAACCGCATCGGCGTGTTCTATCTCGATGCTGTCGACTTCATGGAGTCCATCAATTTTCATCGCGGTCTTGAGTGCGCGGGCGTGTTCACGCATTTTGCAACGGCAGACGATGTGAGCGATTGGGAATTCCAAAAGCAGCTCTCACGTTTTCGTGATGCGCTCAGGCAGCTTGAAAACGCGCGCTTGAAAACTGGCTTAGTCCATTGCGCGAATTCCGCAGCGGCCATGCGTTTTCCCGAATCGCACTTCGATATGGTACGCATTGGCGCGGCTATGTACGGGATCACGCCAGCGCCTTCGCTGCGGGACCGCGATGACCTGCGCCCTGCGATGTCGGTGAAAGCTCAGGTTGCGTATGTGCAAGAACCGCAGATGGGCGAGGGTGTTTCGTTCGGGTTTTCATATCGGGTTGCAAAGCCCGTGCAGGTTGCCGTGCTTCCCCTTGGCTATGCCGATGGCGTGCGATACCAGCTCTCTGGTCGTATGAAGGTGCTGTGCCACGGCAACCCATGCCAGCAAATCGGGGCTATTTGCATGGATCAGATGATGATAGAGATACCGCTGAGCTATTCGACGGGGGCGTTTGCAAAAGGGGTCGAAGTCGGAGACGAGGTCGTGATTGTCGGGCGACAGGGCGACCTGGAGATTAGCATCGATATGATGGCTGACGAGCTCGAGACGCCGCACCATGAAATGCTCTGCGCTTTTGGCCAGCGTCTTCCGCGAATCTACGTGTAGGGAACCAAGAAACCATGAGTGAACTGGACGACAGCATATATCGTAGTCTCGACGACGCGCTTTCCGGCGTGTACGAATGCCATAAATGCATCCTGGGCGACACGCGCACCAATGTCGTTCCGGGCGCGGGAAACCCACGTGCCAAGGTGATGTTCATTGGAGAGGCGCCTGGCAAGAACGAGGATTTGCAGGGAAAACCGTTTGTAGGAGCTGCTGGCAACTTGCTCAGCCAATTGCTCGAGCGCATAGGGCTCAAGCGCGAGGACATCTATATCGCCAATATTCTCAAGTGCCGGCCACCCAGAAACCGCGATCCGCGTCCGGAAGAGATCGAGGCATGCACGCCTTGGTTGCGCGAGCAAATCAAGGCCGTGCACCCCACGGTTTTGGTCACCATGGGCAACTTCTCAACGAAGTTCGTACTGCAAACCACCACGGGTATCACACGCTTGAGAGGACAAGTGAGGACAACGGGGCCGTTTCGTGTTATACCAACGTTCCACCCCGCGGCAGCGATATACGACCGCAGCAAGATCAGCGCCCTCGAAGCAGACTTCGACCTGATTCGAGCGCTTCTTGATGCGGACGAGCGCCGCGAACATGAAAACATGTAGCCAAGGAGGCGAAATCTGATTGATTCACAGTCGATGTAGCACAGCCGAAGAGATGATGCGTCTGGGGCGAGAGCTCGCTCAGTTTGCGAAACCAGACGATTGCATTGTGTTAAATGGAGACCTGGGTGCTGGTAAAACCCAGTTTGCCAAGGGGTACGCAGAAGGGCTTGGCGTCGATGATGACGTAACAAGCCCGACATTCAATATCCTGTTCGAATACGTGGGCGACGAGCTGCCCTTGCTTCATTTTGATTTGTATCGATTGGAACAGGAAAGCGAGCTTGCGGATATAGATTTCTACGGTCTGCTCGAAAGCGGCGGCGTGAGCCTCATCGAATGGGGCGACAAGTTCGAGCATGCTCTTCCGGAGGATCGTTTCGATATCACCATCCGCATTCTGGAAAACGGCGAGCGAGACGTTAGCCTTCACGGCAGGGGCTCGCGGGGCCTGGAGCTGGAAGAAGCATTTCAATCGACGGAACTATGAGCAACCGTTGCCAAACTGAGGGCGCAGCTCATTCGAAAATCCATGAATTCAGGGTAAGATAGCCCCACTATGCCACAAACGGATCCATATAGCGTACTTGGTCTGAGCCCCGGCGCTTCGAAGGACGAAGCGACCAAGGCATATCGCAAGCTTGCAAAAAAATACCACCCGGATCTCAATCCGGGTGACGAGACGGCTGCAAAGAAGATGGCCGAAATCAACGCAGCGTACGATTCGATTATGAATGGCACGCCATATGGGCCTCGTGCACGACAGGGCTCCCCGTACACAGGGCAGCAGGGTCCGACGTCGAACCCATTCGGCGGAAATACCGGCACGGGGCAGGGCGGTTATTACCAGCAAGGCCAGGGCGGTTGGTATTACGGGCCTTTTGGCGGCTATACGCAGCAGGGGCAAGGCGGCCAGCAGGGCCAGGGCGGCCAATACTACGACCCATTCGAGGAGATGTTTCGCGCCTGGCAGCAATCGGCAGAGTCCGAGAGCGCTCGCCAACAGCGCGAGCAGCAGCGTCGCGAGCAGCATGAGCAAACGCGCTCGACGGCAAATGGCTGCCTGCGCTGGGTGATAACCATTCTCATCATCAATCTGCTCATCAACATGCTCCTTGGGGGATGCTCGGTGTGGCGCAATGCGTTCTTTCTCGGAAACGCAAGCTCGCCTCAGAAGCAGCAGGCGTCGCCTTTGAATGGGGGTACGTCTTCGAGCGGCAACTCGTCAAACAGCTCTTCTTCGGGTTCATCGAACTCGTCGAGTTCAGCGCGCACATCGCAGGGACAGCAAGTCGTGTCGTACGTGCAGGCGCAGGGCGCCGAGACGCAGGCGTACACGGCAGAGGGCGTGCTGCTGACGTAGCTCTACGGCTACAGCGCACAACAGGGCAAGCGCATGGCTCGGGAATCTCAAAACCAGAAAAGGGAGAAAGCGCAGATGCGTGTGGCGATTATCGCGCTGGCGCTTGCAGCGGTCCTTTTACTTGGCGGAGGGTCATTCGTGCTCTTCCAGTTGCAGACGGGCGCTCTTAAATCCCGCGCATCATATTCAACGACCCGCCTGGCAATCGGCAATTATTCGAATACCATCGAATGCACGGGCAGTATTGAGCCGTACAGCGTGAACGACGTCTTCATTCCCGACAAGGCAAATGTCGTTTCGGTCCAGGTGCACGATGGTGACTACGTGTCTGCGGGGCAGGTGCTCTTCACCGTCGCTGAGAATGCCGATGCTACCGCGAGTAAGAAGCAGACAGACGTGTTGGCTCAATCGGCCGGCACCATCGCAAATGTGAAGGTCACGGCGGGCGCTACCGCTGCGAGCTTGAACGGAGCTGCCGCGCTGCAGATTACCGACCTCAATTCCCTCATCGGGATTGTCGAGGTGCCCGAAGGCTCGGCGCCGTATGTCCGTATGGGTACAGAAACCGAGGTCACGTGCCAGCTCAGCTCCGGGGGCAGCGTCGTGCTTGACGGCACCCTGATGAACTACACGAAAACGCCGAGTTCGCATGCCGATGACAGCTCCCATGTGAGCTATAACTTGATGATAATGTTCGGGGATACAAGGGGAGTGCAGGTCGGATCGAAGATTACGACGCAGATTCACGTCGACGATTACGGAACGGTGTACTACGTTCCGGCGGCTGCCGTCTTAGAGCGAGACGGGCGCTATTTTGTCGAAGTCGTATACACAAATGCGACTATCGAGCGACATCAGGTCCAGCTTCTCGGCACCGGTGACGACGGCCAGCTTGTTATAACCAGCGACGCGCTTGCCGAGGGTTCGACGATTCGCGCCGACTTGAGCGAATAGGAAGTTCGTATGAAAGTGCTCGCGTTTGATACTGCCAGCGCACAAACGGTACTGGCAATTGGCGAATATGGTGAGTCTGGGGTTCAGACTCTGGCAAGCGTCGAGGTTTCTGCCGCACGGCAGGCAAATCAGGTCTTGCTATTGAGTGTCGAGAAGATGCTGGAGCAAGCCGGTCTTTCCATTGGCGACATGCAAGCGATTGTCGTTGGCCTTGGACCTGGCTCGTTCACCGGCGTACGCATTGGCGTTGCAACCGCAAAAGGCCTTGCCTGCGGGCTCGGAAGCGCCTTGTACGGCGTTTCCACCATCGATGCCGTTGCCTGGAGATGCTGGCGCGCTGGAGTGCGCGGACGTCTCGGCGTGGTGGCAGACGCCATGCGCAAGGAAGTGTACCCTGTGCGCTTCCTGCTCGATGACGATGGCATAGAGCGGCTCGAGAAAGATACGGTTGCCAAGCCGGCCGATGTTGCGCAGGCGTGGGCTCAAGAGGA
>CACZSV010000166.1 GCA_902783925.1 uncultured Coriobacteriaceae bacterium | reverse complement strand
TGGCGGCGAGTACATTTTCAATTCGCTTGGAGACGAATCGACCTCGTCAACGGTTACGCTCGAGATGGAACGCTTCTACACGCAGGCAAAAGACGCGGATGTCATCATCTACAACGCCACCATTGATTCCGGAGTCGACTCAGTCGCCGACCTGGTTGCCAAGAATGAATTGTTGGGCAATTTCAAGGCAGTTAAAGAAGGGAATGTCTGGGTAACCGGACAGGATATGTATCAGCAGATGATCGCAGCCGGTGACATCATCGCGGATTTCCATGCGGTATTCAGCGGAAACGCGGATAGTCTCTCTTACCTGCAGAAAATGAAATAGACCACTACGAACAAGCAGACTAGATGACATGCAGAAGCTAAACGAAATAGACGACGCATTTGGAAGAGGCGCACGAGGGCGCAGGACGGCGATATCATTTATCGTGCTCGGCATCCTGCTCATCGTGCTTCTCATCGCCAATCTCTGCATTGGCAGCGTTCCCGTTCCGCTCGCAGACCTTGCCTCTGCCCTGTTCGGCTCGGATTCGACCAATATCTCTCACCAGGTTATCTGGGATATACGCCTGCCTCGCCTCATCGCGGCCGTGTTCCTCGGCGGGGCGCTCGCGCTTTCCGGCTTTCTGCTCCAGACCTTCTTCAACAACCCTATTGCAGGACCCTATATTCTCGGAATTTCATCTGGGGCTAAGCTCGTCGTCGCACTGATGATGATCGTGGTTATTGGCGCAAACCAAGCAATGCCGTCGTGGTTGCTCGTCGTATCCGCATTTGTCGGCTCGATGATTGCAATGTTGTTCGTGCTCGCCGTGTCGCGTCGCATCGACTCCGCGGCCATGCTCATCGTCGCAGGCGTTATGATTGGCTACATCTGTTCTGCGGCCACGGATTTCCTCATCACCTTTGCCTCGGATTCCAATATCGTCAACTTGAAGAACTGGTCGCTCGGCAGTTTCTCCGGTATTAGCTGGAACGATATTTCGGTTCTTCTACCGCTTGTCGTCGTGAGTGCCGGCCTCGTATTTCTGCTCTCGAAACCCATTGGCGCCTATCAGCTCGGAGAGCATTACGCCAAGAGCATGGGCGTAAACGTTCAGGCGTTTCGCGTTGCGCTTATCTTGCTCTCGAGCCTTCTTGCTGCAAGTGTAACCGCATATGCAGGCCCCATCAGCTTCGTCGGCATCGCCGTTCCGCATCTCGTCAAGCGTCTGCTCGGAACTTCGAAGCCCCTCTTGGTACTCCCCGCCTCTTTTCTTGGCGGAGCAGTATTCTGCTTGTTCTGCGACTTGATAGCTCGCTCTCTGTTTGCTCCAACGGAAGTATCGATATCCGCGGTTACCGCAATCTTCGGTGCCCCTGTCGTCATCGCCATCCTCATGAAGCGGCAGAAATCGAGGCGCGCATGAGCGAAAACGCTGTATATCTCCACACAGAGGCCCTCGATGTTGGCTACGACGGAAAGAAGCTCATCGGCGACGTCGATTTTTCCGTGCATTCAGGCGAGATTGTCACGCTCATCGGCCCGAACGGAGCCGGAAAGTCCACCATTCTCAAGACGATAGCCGGTCAGCTCGTTCCCGTTGGCGGCGCAATATACCTTTCGGGCAAACCGACTTCCGAGCTTACCGCACATGATATCGCCCTCGAGCTCTCGGTCATGCTGACCGAGAGGCTGCGAACCGAGCTTCTCACCTGCATGGATATAGTCGAGACAGGACGATACCCGCATACGGGAAGACTCGGCATCCTGACAGACGACGATCGTGAAATTGTGCGCGATTCGATGGAAACGGTCCATGTGTGGGATCTTAGAGCTCGCGACTTCACGCAGATAAGCGACGGGCAACGTCAGCGCATCCTGCTTGCGCGTGCCATATGCCAACGCCCTCGCGTGCTCTTGCTCGACGAGCCGACGAATTATCTCGATATCCACTATCAAATCGAGCTCCTCAACATCCTACGCCGGCTCGTTGCACCAGGAGATGTCGCCGTGCTGATGTCCTTGCATGAGCTCCCGCTTGCAGCGAAAGTGAGCGACCGCGTTATCTGCGTCAAAGGAGACAAAATTGGCCCCGTTGGCAGCGCGCAAGATATCTTCACGCCCGATGTGATAGACGCGCTCTACGAGCTGAAGCCAGGAACATATAACCCGATAAGCGGCACTATCGTTCTCGAAGAAATATCTGGTCAGCAAAAACTCACATAAACTCGTTTTATCTTCGAACATACAGGAGGTACATATGATTCATTTTGTCGGCGCGGGATCGGGAGCCGCTGACCTCATCACTGTCCGCGGAGCAGAATTACTCAAGGAGGCAGATGTCATCATCTACGCCGGATCGCTGGTTAATCCCGCATTGCTCGAATATGCAAAAGACGGCGCGGAGATCTATAACTCGGCGACCATGACGCTCGAAGAGGTCGTCGAGACGGAAATCGCCGCAGAAACAACAGGCAAGATGTGCGTCAGGCTCCATACCGGCGATCCTTCCCTTTACGGAGCGCATCGCGAACAGATGGACCTGCTCGACAAAGCAGGAGTCGCCTACGATGTCACGCCCGGTGTTTCCTCGTTTTGCGGAGCCGCAGCGGCCCTTAACGCCGAATACACTTTGCCCGATATCTCTCAATCGGTGATTATCACGCGTATGGAGGGGCGTACTCCCGTACCACAGGGAGAAAAGCTCCGCAGCATGGCCCAGCATGGATGCACCATGGTGCTCTTCTTGAGCACGGGACTGCTCGAGGCAGCCCAAGAGGAGCTCATAGAGGGAGGCTACTCCCCCGATACGCCCGCAGCCATCGTATACAAGGCAACCTGGCCCGATGAAAAAATCTTTCGTTGCACGGTAGGCACACTAGCACAAACGGCAGAAGTGGCCGGAATTGCCAATACGGCACTCATTACCATTGGAGGTTTCCTCGGAGACTCCTACAGCCGCTCCAAACTCTACGACCCATCGTTTACACACCTATTCAGAACCGGTACCGATGAAGCGTAAATCCTAAGATGTTTTAACGGGGGAACACACATGACCACAGGAAAACTGGCTGTCATAGGACTTGGGCCCGGAGCCAAACTCGATATGACACGCCGCGCATTCGAAGCGCTCGAAGCATGCGATCTTATCGTTGGATATACCGTCTATATCGACTTAATCAAAGAGGAGTTCGGCGATAAGGAGATAGCCACAACGCCCATGCGCAAGGAGGTCGAGCGCTGCGAGCTTGCACTCGAAGAAGCTTCGAAGGGCAAAAACGTGGCAATGGTCTGTTCGGGCGACCCAGGTGTCTACGGTATGGCCGGACTCGTGCTGGAACTGGCTTCTCAATTCCCCGATGTAGATGTCGAGATAATCGCCGGCGTATCGGCATCGAACGGAGGCGCCGCTGTTCTGGGCGCCCCGCTGATGCACGACTACTGTGTTATCTCGCTATCTGACCTGCTGACGCCATTCGAAACGATCGAGAAGAGACTCAGAGCCGCCGT
>CACZSV010000165.1 GCA_902783925.1 uncultured Coriobacteriaceae bacterium | reverse complement strand
GTCGTTGTTCTGAAGTTCGTCGAAGGTCTTGCCGGTGAAGATATCGGTATCCGGCTTCTCTTCTTGTGCGATTACGGAGGGAGATGCGCTCGCCTCATCGATGAGGTGCAAGATGAGATCGTGACGGTATGCAATGCCTTCGGATAGCGCGGTCGAAGAAGCGGTGTCCCTGCCTTTGACGATGCCTACGATTTTGAGCGGTGTGCCCTGGGCGATCTGCTCCTTCATGTAATCGGTGTCGTCCGAGCGGTCGGTCCAGGTTTTGCCATCACCGCTGAGCGTGTAGAGATTGCATTGGTTGACAACGCTGAATGTCAGGTTCAGTGCGTCTTCATAGGTGAATTCGATATGGGCATCCGGGACATCGATCTCTTCGGACTGGATTGCGGCCTTGAGCATCTCCTCGAGCTTGTCCGGATCGAGGACGCCGAGTGCATAGAGCGTGTAGTCCGAGATACGGCCATTGTCGCTCAAGACTAAAACGCATTCGTCGTATTTCTCAGGCCATCTGCCATCGACAACCTCGTATTGCTTGTCGAGTAGCTCCTGATCGTCGAGCATTTCCTGGAATGCGTTTGTGGTACCGAACGACGAGAACATGGACATGGAATTAATGCCGTTCGACACGATGCCTTTGAGCGTGCCGGGGTTGAGCCGCTTTACTCCGTTGCTCGTGTCCTGCTTGAAGATCTGCGGCTCGATGCCATAGTTATAGGTGATGGCGTTCACGAGTTTGTCGACGTCGCTTTCTTCGCTGTCGAGGAATTTCTTGAGCGAGACGAGGTCGTTGTTCTTGACGTCGGTGAGGATGTCGCTCATGACGGTCGATTCGGGGATGACATTTGCGTCCACCGCGGCCTGTTGTTCAGTGCTGCTACGCGAGTAGCCGCCGGCCTGCGTCATGATCGAGGTGATGTCGAAGCTCGATTTGGTGATGGAAAGCGGGGTGGAAGAGAGTGTATCTTCCTCGACTTTTGCAATGTAGTTGTTGACGCCGTTTGAGAGCGCGAGAATCGCTGCGATGCCGATAATGCCGATGGAGCCTGCAAACGCCGTGAGGAAGGTGCGCCCCTTCTTGGTCATGAGGTTGTTGAAGGAAAGCGCAAGTGCCGTGAGAAACGACATCGAGGCGTGCTTCTTGCGGCCCTTGGATGGGGCGGCGGCTGCGGCCTGAACGGGCGTCGCATCCGTAGGGGCGGGGTTCACCCCGCCCACGATCTGCGTGCCCACGACTGCGCTCGGCACGTCCGTCGCCTGAACGGGTGTCGCATCCGTAGGGGCGGGGTTCACCCCGCCCACGATCGGCGCACCCGCCGCTTGCGTGGCGCTTTGGGGCGCTCCTATCTCGAACGGGTTGCTGTCGTCGGAGACGCGTCCGTCTGTGAGCTTCACGATGCGGTTTGCATAGGTGTAGGCGAGTTCCGGGTTGTGCGTGACCATGATGACCAGGCGATCGCTCGCAATCTCGGAGAGCAGGTCCATAACCTGCAGGCCAGTCTCGGTGTCGAGTGCACCGGTCGGCTCGTCTGCAAGCACGATGTCCGGATCGTTCACGAGGGCGCGCGCAATCGCAACGCGCTGCATTTGGCCGCCGGAAAGTTGGTTGGGCCGCTTGTCGACATGCTCGCCAAGCCCCACGCGCTCGAGCGCACGTGTTGCGCGCTCTTTGCGTTCTGCGCGCGGAATACCCGAAAGCGTCAGCGCGAGCTCGACGTTGGAGAGTACGCTTTGATGGGGGATGAGGTTGTAGCTTTGGAAGATGAAGCCGATATGGTGGTTCCTGTACGTATCCCAATCGGCGCTTTTGTAGTCTTTGGTCGAGACGCCGTTGATGACAAGCTCGCCAGTGTCTGCATGATCGAGGCCGCCGAGCACGTTGAGCAAGGTCGTCTTACCCGATCCAGAAGGCCCGAGCACCGCGACGAATTCGTTATCGCGGAAGTTGAGCGAGACGCCATCGAGCGCCTTTTGGACAAAGTCGCCGGTTTTATACGATTTCCGTAGTTCTTTGAGCTCTATCACGTGCAAGCCTTTCAAGCGTTACGCTGAGTTTTCAACTTAACGATTGTATGGAAAACACGAGGTTAATTCGATGACCATACGTAAACGTTATGAAATCATCACGGTTGAGGAGCGATGGCTTCCGTGCTTTTCGATGCGAGTCGGCATCAGTGGGTCGTGAAAAACGTCATGCCGACCCACTGCCCACTCATCAGCTTCTTGCGTGCTGAACAAAAAGAGCGTCCGGTATTAAACCGGACGCTTCAAAAACTCGTGATCAATGCCTAAGTCATTAGGCTTTCTTGAAGAAGCTTGCCATCTGCGTGCCGCCGCCAAGAGCGGACGTGAGGTCGAGAGTCAACAGGTCGCCCGTCATCGTTACGGGGCACTCGACGCCCTCGAGGTTCGCCGTTGTCGTGCCGTTTGCGGTGGTAAGCTTCATCGCAATCGTGTGGCCGCTGGTCGTGTAATCGGCGGTTCCATCGGCTCTGATGACGAGGGTCGTATCGCCCATGCCAAACGCGCTCGTGTCGCCGGTGATGCAAATGCCCATCATATACGCGCCTGCGATTGTGTAGTTGCCTGCGATCGACGCGATATCTGTTACCGGCTTTGAGTTTGCAATGTCGTATTCGGGTTTACTCGGGTCGCGCTGGAACGTGAGGGTACCCTGGCCTTCCATGGTCGTGGTGATGGTTCCATCATCGTTGGCGGTGAAATCGAGATTCGTCGTGTTGGATTCGTTCGTGAACGTGGCATGCGCAACTCCGTTTTCGAACGTCCAGTTGCCCGAAATCGAATCGCTTGTCGGCGTGGTTCCCGACATGGTGGATTCCATATTCATCGTGACGGTATTGTCGCTTTTGAAGGTGAGCTTGAAGCTCAGGCCCATCTGGGAAAGATCGCCGGTCATACGCGCACCGTTCACATCCGCAGCGCCGAGCTGCCAGTCTCCCACGATTGTCTCTGCAGTGACCTTATTGCTTTTCGCGACGCTTGACGAAGCTTGCGAAGCGCTGCTCGCGGCCGAGCCGCTTGCACTGCCCGAGGACTGTCCTCCGCCGCACCCCGCAAGCACCAGGCACAGCACGCATGCGCTGACAACTGCAGCTAATACTTTCATCTTGCCCATATGATCCTCCCTTGCCGTCGGCATTGTCGTCCAAAAGCGGACATAATCTGCAGCTAACATTTTACATGTGTCTACAAGAAAACATCAATAAGCTGGGATAATGACAATGCCAAAATCTGGCACAACGAGTGCCAGATTTTGGCGAGGACAGCTCGATTGTTCCCGTGCTTAGTTTTTTGCGAACCCGATCTTCGTCTCGTCTTCGGTATTGAAGAGATTCGTGTTGAGGCTTTCGTCGGGCTCAATATGGTGTTTCTCGACATATCCGGTGAGTATCAGCGTGAGCGCACCATCGCCCGTGACATTGCATGCGGTGCCGAAGCTGTCCTGGAGTGCGAAGATGGTGAGCATGAGCGCCGTTCCCGTGTCGCCAAAGCCAAGAACGCCGATGATCAGGCCGAGGGAGGCCATGACGGTGCCGCCGGGGACGCCCGGCGCGCCGATTGCGAAAATGCCGAGCAGCAGGCAGAAGAGAACCATGGTGCCGGGCGCGGGAATCGCGCCATAGAGCATCTGCGAGATGGTCATGACAAAGAACACTTCGGTGAGAACCGAGCCGCACAGGTGGATGTTCGCGAAGAGCGGAATGCCAAAGCTCACCATATCTTTGCGCAGCGGCTCGGCTTTACCCGCGCATTGCAGCGAGACGGCGAGCGTCGCGGCAGAAGACATGGTCCCGATTGCCGTGAGGTATGCAGGGCCGTAATGGCGCAGCACCTGCAGCGGGTTATTCTTCGAATACCCGCCGGCGACCGCATAGAGGAAGGCAAGCCAGATGTAGTGGCCCACGATGACGATGAGGACGACGACGATGAAGATGGGGAGCTGCTTGGTGATGGATCCCTCGTAGGCGAGCCCGCAGAAGGTCGTTGCGATGAAGAAGGGGAGGATGGGAATGACCACGCGCGTCACGATGGCGAGCACGATGCGCTGAAATTCGTTCAAGATCTTCGGGATGATCTCAGCCTTTGTCCATACCGCGGCAAGGCCGATGAGAATCGAGAACACAAGAGCGCTCATAACACCCATTACCTGCGGAATGTCGAGCTGGAACGGTACTTCGGGCAGATCGCGCAGGCCTTCGGGATTTGTCTCGATGGAGAGGTTGGGAATGATCGCGTAGCCAGCGCCCATCGAGAAGAACGCCGCCCCGATGGACGAGACGTAGGCGAGCACGAGGGCAAGACCGAGCACGCGTCCGACGTTACTTCCGAGCCTCGTGATCGATGGTGCGATAAAGCCGATGATGATGAGCGGCACGCAGAAGCTGATGAACTGACCGAGTATGTACTTGATGGTGACGATGACGAGCATGAACTGCTCGTTTGCACAAAGCCCGATGATGATGCCGGCAACGACTGCAACCAATAAGATAAAGGGCAGGCTGGTGAAGACCTTTTTCATATGCTCTCCTCCAAAAGCGTGTGTTTCAAGCTTGATATGCTATCACTGTTCGGGATGTTTTGGGCAGACGGCAACGAATGATTCGTGGCAGCGCGAAGCCCCGGTCCTGTCCTGCAGACTTATTCTAGGTAATCTACGAACGCGACTGTGAGCAGGCGCTCCGAGACATGCATAACCGTGGGCATCTCGCTCAGGTTAACGAGCGCAAAGCCTCGGTCGGGGCGTATCAGGGCAAAGGTGCGTTCTGGCAACTTGCTCGTCACAAGCAATTCAATGCGCTGCTCGATTTTCGCGATTGACTCGCTTTCGTTTTCCGGGAGCTCATCGGCGAGCACAGCGACGGGGTTGGTGCAGAGAGGGCTATGCGCGAGTGTAATCAGCGCATCTTCGTTTTTCAGCTCGTCCAATGCCTTGTGCACCTTTTTTCTGTTCGATAACGAGATGACCGTGACAAGCGGTTTGCATAGCGCGAATAAGTCGGTGAACTCATGCTCGAATGCATCAACGGACTCTTTGTCGTCGACGAGCACAGATGCGGCGTGGTCTATGTTGCCCTTGACCGCGTTAGATGTCAGGGCGAGTGTATCGCGCGCAATTATGAGAGTTCGCTGGCAGATTCCATCACGCAGTTTTGGACAATAATACGAAGTCACAGCTTCTTTCAGGTAGAACGGAAGCCAGCTTTGCACGGCGTCGAGCATCTCGCCGACGTCACGCGTGAGCGTATGAATAATCTTGATGGTGCTGCCGTTGTCTATTATCTGAGCGAGTAGCGCTGTCCACTGGGCTGCAAACGCTGCATCTCCCGTGAGCCATTCGAGCGGTTCATCGGAATACAGGAGCAGCTCATAGTCTTGTTGATGCTCTGCCAAGTTCGAGAGAAACGCGATTACGGCGTCGCGCCTGCCGGGTACGCCGTAAAAACAACGTGCCTCGACGAGCTTGCCATCCGCATGCTTCTTGGGGCTGTATGGGGGAGTGCTCGGTGCGTGCTGGAGAGTTGCGGGCGGAGTCAGCGAGTCGAAGAGGGTGCCAAAGCTGATATTAACGGGAGTCGAGTCGCTGAGAATCCACTCTTCGAGAATACGGGCGGCTTCCTTTGGGTCCGCTGGCCATTCTCCCGAAATTCCCAGCGCTTGCTCGAGCGAACGCGCCTGGTAATTCTCGTTGACGCGCGTCGCCAGATAGGCGGCTGCTGGATAGGCGAAGGGCTGGTGCAGGGGGATGCCGCGCTTTCCGCTGCGTATACGGCTGACGTAGGATGCATCAAATTTGAGCTCGCGTGCAAGCTGACTGTTGGACGTGTTTGTGAGACTCATGAGAAAGTCGAGCTTCTTGGCAATGATCTTGGTCATTTTCACGGCGCTTTCGTTTCTTGGTGACGTCTGTACGTTTGGCACATGGCACGAATTGTGCCATGAGCGAGCGAGCAGGGCAACACATGTCTGGTTGGTGAGCAAACGCCCCGCAAAACCTTGCGGGTATCGAGTGCTTGCTCGAAAACTTTTTTCTCGTTCGACTTGACGCAATCGGTGCGATTACGTATTATCCAATCTCGCGCCACACAAGGGTTCGGCACTCGAGCACTGGGGTGTCGTCTAATGGTAGGACAGCGGATTCTGGTTCCGTCAGTGAGGGTTCGACTCCTTCCACCCCAGCCAAGGCGCATGTACATATGGCCCGTTCGTCTAGCGGTTTAGGACGCCGCCCTCTCAAGGCGGAGATCACGAGTTCGAATCTCGTACGGGCTGCCAAGAAGAACGAGGCCAGCAGCATCATGCAGCTGGCCTCTTTGCTTGCTCCAATGCGGATGGGGATATGTTTGGGGACATCTGTCAATAATCTGGAGATTAATTGCACGATTGCCTTGCAGTTGGAGCCTTGGTGTTAACCAAGGTGCGCCAGCGCCTTCATGCTGCCATGCGCGGTTGGTCCGTCCTGCCTAAGATTTGGTGAAAACCAAACCATGGGCACTCGTGTGCAGTAGGCGTGAGGCTCGCAAGGACAACCGATTGCCTCCAATCAAGCACTTCAAAGATGCGCTAGTACGGCGTTATTTTTTCGGGGAGTAAGGCTTATAATCGGCTATGCGGTGCGCCATGAGGCCGGAGACGCACCGTAGCATTGTATGATTGATATGTAGGCTGGCCACGTCGCAACTACGATATGATGTACTCGCAACAAGCACGCTTACGGCGCCTCCAGGACACGCTGATTATCGCCGGCGATGCCGTTATCGCGTTCGGCGCATGGGGTCTGCTGAAGGCTGCGATTTTTCTCATACTCGCCGATAGCGAGACGAGATCCGAGCTGTTCGGTTCTGTGAACGAGACTATGATGATCTACGTCATCATCGTGCTGGGGGTCATGGTCTGCATCGACCTTTCCGTGCGTTTGTTCATCGGGCTATCGGCGCGATCGGAGGGGCGCGGCAATAAGAAGCATCCGTTTTACCTGGTCGTCGCATCGCTTGCTGCGTTGGTGAACGCGTTTTCGGCTATCACTACTGCATTCGGCACGGCGTATACGCTTTCGCCCTTCGATACGTTGGTGACAATTGCCGTCGAGACAACATCGTTTGCCGCGCTTGCGACGGTGGTGTACTGCTCCGTGCGCTTGCGAAATCTGAACAAGGCGACAGTTTAGGTAGGCGTCATGGAGAGGAGCTTCCATTACTACGGCACATACTGCGCGGCACTGATCGCGGGCTACTCGCAAGAAGAGAGCCTGGACATCAGCTATAGCGCCTTTCTCGTCGACAAGTGTTCGAAGACATTCCTCAAGCGCATTGGCGGTCCTGTGTCGGCGGCAACAACGCAGCTGCCGGTAGAGATGGCCTCGGCGCGAACGGACCTGCTTGGTCGAGCCGACATCACCCGCATCTGGGCATCGTTTCACTTTTTGCCCCGTGATCTGCATGCGCAGGTGGGTAAGGGTGGCAGGCGCTACCGCAACAAGTATCGCTTGATATGCGGTCCGAACGGCGATTTGCTGCTTGATACGGTGGAGCTCGCGCGGGGTAAGGGTGCTCAGGCGACGGGTCTTGCCATGCATGTGCTCGCCGACACGTGGGCCCATCGCTACTTTGCGGGCACG
>CACZSV010000164.1 GCA_902783925.1 uncultured Coriobacteriaceae bacterium | reverse complement strand
GGTGCAAGAAGAACGCATCGATGCCGCTCAATGCATGCACCTTTGCAACAGGCCACTCGCGCCGCAGCGCCTCGACAACGGCAAGCACACGGTTGGCGGCGGGCCTGCGCACGGCTTGTTCGAGCTGAACGTCGTCGAGCCTCTCAAACGCCCCCGAAACATCCACCAGGCCAATCCCGCCATCTTCAAGAGAACGCGCGGCCTTGCCAAGCGCTTCTTCGAACGTGCGACCGATGGCCATTATCTCGCCGACGGCTTTCATGCGGGTCGTGAGCGTATCGTCTGTACCTGGGAATTTGTCAAACGAAAAACGCGGCAGCTTCACAACGCAGTAGTCGATAGACGGCTCGAATGCCGCGGGCGTCACGCCCGTGATGTCATTCAGGATCTCGTCAAGCGTATACCCGACGGCAAGCCGCGCCGCCGCCTTTGCAATGGGAAACCCCGTCGCCTTGGATGCGAGCGCCGAAGAGCGAGACACGCGCGGGTTCATCTCGATGATGATCATGCGTCCGTTCTCTGGGTTCACGGCAAACTGCACGTTCGACCCGCCCGTCGCCACGCCCACCTTCTCGAGTACGGCAAGCGACGCGCTGCGCATGCGCTGGTATTCTGGATCGGAAAGCGTCTGAGCGGGCGCGACGGTTATCGAATCGCCCGTGTGAACACCCATGGGGTCGAGGTTTTCGATGGAGCATATGACAATGCCGTTGCCCGCGGCATCGCGCATGACCTCCATCTCGTATTCTTTCCACCCTTCGATGCTCTCCTCGATAAGCACCTCGCCAACGGGAGAAAGCTCGACGCCCTGCGCGACAATCTCTTTGAGCGTCTCCTCGTCGCGAGCGATGCCGCCACCGGCGCCGCCAAGCGTGAACGAGGGACGCACGACAAGCGGGTAGCCGAGCACGGCCGCCTGCTCGATGGCCTCCTCGACACTGTGAACATAGGCGCTCCGCGCAAGCTCGAGGCCTATCTCCTCCATGGCCGCATTGAACTCGCGCCGGTTTTCTCCGCGTTTAATCGCCTGCGGGTCGCATCCGATCATCTCTACGTCGAAGCGTGCCAAGACGCCCGTTTCCGCGAGTTCCATAGCTGCATTGAGCGCCGTTTGCCCGCCGAGCGTCGGCAAAAGCGCATCGGGGCGCTCGCGCGCGATGATCTTCGTGAGCGATTCCGCCGTAATTGGCTCGATGTAGGTGCGATCCGCCATCTCGGGGTCTGTCATAATCGTCGCCGGATTGCTGTTGACCAGCACAACGCGATACCCCTCCTTGCGCAGCACTTCGCACGCCTGCGTTCCCGAATAATCAAATTCACACGCCTGGCCGATGACAATCGGGCCCGAGCCAATTATCAGAATGCTGGAAATATCGTTACGCCTGGGCATGAAACGCCTCCATGAGCTGGGCAAAGCGCCCAAATAGATACCTTGAATCCTGCGGACCCGGGCTAGCCTCCGGGTGGTACTGGACAGAGAATGCGGGTATGTCGAGGAATCGTATGCCCTCGGGTGTCGCATCGTTGAGATTGACGTGCGAAAGCTCGATACGCCCGAACTTTGGGTTGTCCACTGTGGGCACGGAGACGTCCGCAACAGGCTCGCCCAGGCTTTCGAACACGATGCCAAAGCCATGGTTTTGAACGGTTATCTCCACACGGCCCGTGCTCAGGTCTTTCACGGGATGGTTCCCACCATGATGCCCGAACTTCAGCTTCTCTATGCGCGCGCCCGCAGCACGGGCGATGAGTTGATGCCCCATGCAGATGCCAAAAACTGGGACGCGGCCTAGAATCTGCTCCACCGTATTGCAAGTGGCATCGACGGCGTCCGGGTCGCCCGGCCCGTTCGAGATGAAAACTCCATCGGGGCTCGCGGAAAATACCTCATTTGCGGATATATCCCAAGGCGCGATTTCGACATTGCAGCCAGCCGCTTCGAGCGAGCTCACAATGGATTCCTTTGCCCCGCAGTCGATGGCAAGCACGTTGAAGCGGCCGGCGCTCTGCGCGCGCTGGAGCTTTGCAGGCGTCGAGACCGTCTGCACGAGGTTCACGCCGACGAGTGGCTCACTGCTTTGCACGCGCTCTACCAGGGCATCTGCATCAAGACAGGTCGTGGAAATGCCGGCGCGCATCGCTCCGGCTTCTCGAATCTTGCACACAAGCGCACGTGTATCGATGCCCTCGATGGCGACGACGCCCTGCTCGACTAAATACTGCACGAGCGTCTGATCGCTTCTGAAGTTCGATGGTGTGTAGCACATATCGTGGACGACGAGCCCGCGCAAGGCGGGGTGCTGTGCCTGCACGTCGTTGCGACACACGCCGTAATTGCCGATTTGCGGGTACGTCATCGTGACGATCTGCCCCGCATACGACGGGTCCGTGATGACCTCCAGATAGCCTTCCACCGAAGTGTTGAAGCACATCTCGCCAAACACTTCACCGGCAGCTCCACACGAATTGCCCCGCATCACCGTCCCGTCCTCGAACGCAAGCAAAGCCGGCACGTATGCCGGCTTGCTCGTGCGCGAGAGCAGCTTTTCGCTCAGCTCGCTCAACGTTTAGCCTCCTCAGACATAGAACAGAATATTGTTGTACGACGGAACCGGCCAGTAATCGCGGCAAGTGATGATTTCCATTTCGTCGACGGTCGAGCGCAGGCGCTCCATCGCGGGAATGACGCTGTTCGCGTACAGGTCGGCGCGTTTTTGCATATCTTCGGTGCCTTGGGCGGCCATATGCTTGTCATGCAGGTCATTTGTCGCTGCAACCAACTCGGACAGCCCCGCTTTAAGAGCACGGGCAAGCTCGACTTCTTCTGCATTCTCCAGATCGATCTTGTCGAGCGCCTTTGCGCTTTCTGCCACCTCGCGCACATAGCGGGTGATCGCAGGACGATACGTGCGCCGTGCCATGCGCTTCATGACGCGAACCTCGATGTTGAGGAGCTTGCAGTACGCCTCGAGCTTGACCTCGTAACGGCTGCGGACCTCGTCTTCGGAGAGCACGTCGAACTCGCCGAACAGCTCGATGCTCTTTGGATCGAGCAGACACGGAAGCGCGCTTGCTGTGTTCTTGTTGTTCGCAAGACCGCGCTTTGCCGCCTCGGCTTCCCACTCCTCCGAATACCCGTTGCCATTGAAGATGATGCGCTCGTGCTTGCGAAGGGATTGCTTGATATAGGCGAGAGCCGCTTCTTCGAAGCCGTCTTCCACGCCCTCCAGAGCATCGGCGAAACGCTTCAGCTCCTTGGCGACCGCCGTGTTCAGCACCATATTGCAATCGGAAAGATTCACGTTCGAGCCCGGCATGCGGAACTCGAATTTATTTCCGGTAAACGCAAACGGCGAAGTGCGGTTACGGTCCGTGCTGTCCTTGAGGAAATTCGGGAGCACGTCAACGCCCAGGTCCATAACGGCAGCCGATGCGGACTCGTATTCCTTGTCACTGATGAGAGCCTCGACAATCGCACCCAGCTCGTCGCCGAGGAATATCGAGATGATGGCCGGCGGCGCCTCGTTTGCGCCGAGCCTGTGGTCGTTGCCAGCGGAGGCTACCGACATGCGCAGCAGCTCCTGATAGTCATCGACCGCGGCGATGACACAAGAGAGGAAGACGAGGAAGCGCAGGTTCTCCATGGGGTTATCACCCGGGTCGAGCAGGTTCTTGGAACCAGCAGAAATCGACCAATTGTTGTGCTTTCCCGAGCCGTTGATACCTTCGAAGGGCTTTTCGTGCAGCAGGCACACGAGCCCGTGATGCGAGGCCAGAATCTTCATCTGCTCCATGGTCAGCAAGTTCTCGTCGATGGCTCGATTCGCCGTTGCGAATATGGGCGCGAGCTCGTGCTGAGCGGGCGCAACCTCGTTGTGCTTGGTCTTGGCAGAAACGCCGAGCTTCCAGAGCACGTCATCGAGCTCTTTCATGAACTCGTTCACCGTGGGCCGGATTGCGCCAAAATAATGCTCCTCAAGCTCTTGGCCCTTGCAGGGCGAATAGCCAAAGAGCGTACGACCGGTAAGAACGAGATCTTCGCGAGCTGCATAATCATGCTCGGAAATGAGGAAGAACTCCTGTTCGGCGCCTACCGTCGTCGTCACCTTCGCGCCGGTTTCGCCAAAGAGCTCGAGAACGCGATTCGCCTGGTCGCCGAGCGCGTTGATCGAGCGGAGCAACGGGGTCTTCTTGTCGAGCGCCTCGCCGGTATAGCTGCAGAACGCCGTGGGAATGCAGAGGACTTCGTCTTTGATAAAGGCGAAGCTCGTAGGATCCCATGCCGTATAGCCGCGTGCCTCGAACGTGGCACGCAGGCCGCCGGACGGGAAACTCGAAGCATCTGGCTCGCCCTGGATAAGTTCCTTGCCAGAGAAGCTCGTTATCGCCGTTCCATCGCCAATGGGATCGATAAAGCTGTCGTGTTTTTCGGAGGTCGTTCCAGAAAGCGGCTGGAACCAGTGCGTGTAATGCGTGGCGCCCTTCTCAATTGCCCACTC
>CACZSV010000163.1 GCA_902783925.1 uncultured Coriobacteriaceae bacterium | reverse complement strand
TCAAGAGCAAAGACCCAGAAACAGCGGCGGGTTCGCTTAAATACGAACTTGCCGCCCTCGGTTCGTGTCTTCTCGACGCGGCACATAAAACAGAAGTTGCTGCAGGCGGTGCGCTTGCAGTCGACCGTGACAGGTTTTCTTCGCGCGTCAAAAAGATGCTCGAGGCGTTTGACAATATCGAGCTCGTGCAAGAAGAAGCGATTGCTTTGCCTGATGGCCCTGCAATCATTGCGACTGGCCCGCTAACATCCGATGCGCTCGCTGAGCTTCTGGCGCACGAGCTTGGCAGCGAAAGCCTCGCGTTCTACGATGCGGCAGCTCCTATTGTCGAAGCGGATTCGATCGACCGAAGCGTTGTCTTCGCGCAATCGCGCTATGACAAGGGCGGAAGCGCCGATTATCTCAACGCGCCCATGAATCGCGAGGAATACGAGGCCTTTGTCGAGGAGCTCGTGAATGCCAGACGCGTTATCGATAAAGATTTCGAGCGGCGCGAGCTTTTCGCAGCGTGCCAGCCCGTCGAAGAGGTTGCCCGCACTGGGGTCGACGCGCTCAGCCATGGAGCGCTCAAACCCGTCGGTCTTACCGATCCCCGGACGGGCAGGCGCCCCTGGGCGGCTGTCCAGCTCCGCGCGGAAAACGCTGCTGCCAGTGCGTATAACCTCGTGGGATTTCAGACCAACTTGCGTTTTGGCGAGCAGGAGCGCGTGTTCAGAATGATTCCCGGGCTGGAGCATGCGGAGTTTTCCCGCTATGGCGTCATGCATCGCAACACCTTTGTGGATTGCCCACATGTGCTCACGCGCACGCTGGCGTTACCCAAGCACCCAAGCATTCATCTCGCGGGTCAGATTACGGGTACGGAAGGCTATCTTGAGGCGGTCGCCTCGGGGCTGTTCGTGGCGCTTGCCGTATATGCCGAACTCGCGGGGCTTACACCCCCTCACTTGCCCCACGATTCCCTTTTTGGCTGCTTGCTCGACTATGCAACCGACCCCGAGACGCAGGATTATCAGCCCATGCACGTGAACTACGGCATTATCGACCCCATCGTTCCCAAAATCAGGAATAAGCGCGAGCGCAAGGCCGCGTATGCGCGACGCGCGCACGAGGCAATCGATGCGTTTGTGGCTGAACGTTCAGACCTCTTTGCGTGCGTGCATAGACCCGAGGGGTTGATGTAGCGCATGGCAGCAACGCTCGATGCTCAGCAGTATTTCGAAGACGAACGTTTCGATGCGAAGGCTGCTCAGCTTGCATGCGATTTCGCTCGGCATCTCGAGGTCGAGCGCGGCCTTTCGGTGCATACGGTTCGCGCATATTGCATCGATGTCAGGAGCTATCTCGATTGGGCAGCGCGCAGCAAAGTCGACCCGCTGAGAGTCGATTACCGAAGGTTTAGGCGTTATCTTGCCGAGCTCAATGCTGCGGGATACGTGACCAAGACCGCTGCGCGCCGCCTCTCTGCTGTGAGGACCTTCTACAAATATCTCAACATCGTCGGTGCATGCAGCACTAATCCGGCGAGTGCGGCCGCGTCGCCAAAGATACGCCGGGATCTGCCGCGCAAGACGAGCGATTCGGATATAAGCGTTTTGCTCGAGGTATGCGAAGACAATGTCGTTGGCTTGCGCGATAGGGCATTTCTCGAACTACTCTATGCAAGTGGTGCCCGTATTGCAGAAGCTGCTCGTCTCAAGACGGGGGATGTGGACTTTTCTAGCGCGAGCGTCAGGCTGTTTGGCAAGGGGAGCAAAGAACGCATCGTGCCTCTTTACGAGGTAGCGCTCGACGCAATACAGGATTACATGAGAAATGGGCGGCCAAAGCTCATGATTGCGGGAACGACCGATGCCCTGTTTCTCTCCACACGTGGGAAAGCCATGTCTGCCGACAGCCTGAGGCGCGTTTTCAAGAGGCGCGCTGCTCAGGCGGGCCTTGACCCCTCGCTTCATCCGCATGATATGCGCCATGCATTTGCGACGGATCTGGTCGAGGGTGGAGCGGATCTGCGCAGCGTCCAAGAGATGCTTGGCCATGCGAGCCTCTCTACCACGCAGGTGTATACGCATCTGTCCCTAAAGCATATGAAGGAAACCTACAAGCAGGCCCATCCACGTTCGTAACGTGCTTGCAGCCGCGTATGCTGCATCGCTAAAGGCAAATGGCAGATGTTGGGATGCGGATCTGCGCCCGGCACTCAGCGCGTCGTCACGAAAAGCCGCTGTCTTTTCGCTCCTTTGGCTTTAACTTTGCGTGGACACAGACCCGCATCCTGCTTAGGTTATCCGAATAATCCCCATGCCCCATCCCGCTCCGTCGGTAATTCATCCATGTCGCAAGCCGGCGCACCTTTGGCCGGAACAACAAAAGGTGAACGGCTCCGATAGAGAAGCCCATGCACCTTTGACCGAGACAACAAAAGGTGCACGGCCGCAGCCGGGCAACCCGCGCACCTTCGCTCACAGGGGCAAAAGGTGAACGACTCCGATAGAGAGGTCGGTGCACCTTTGGCAGAAAACCCAAAAGGTGAACGGCTCCGATAGAGAGGTCGGTGCACCTTTGGCAGAAAACCCAAAAGGTGAACGACTCCGATAGAGAGGTTCGGTGCACCTTTGGCAGATAACCCAAAAGGTGCATGACCCGGGCACTGGAATCCGTGCACCTTTGGCTTTAACTTCGCGCGGACGCGGGCTCGCATCTTGCTCAGGTTCTTCGAACGGCCTTTATGCACGCCAGGAGGCATGGGGCGAGCATCCTGTGATCAGACAGTCCTGAGCTCGCGTGGAAGCGCCGCTGGCGCTTCCTGCTCGTGCGGATTTGCTCCGGGACACGCATTCCATGCCCCGCACCCCGCTCAGCCCCCTGTTCCTTCACGCCAACGTTACGTAGCTTGCGAGTTATCATATTGCCTGTGTCGAATCGGCTCTCTGTATGACGCAGGTTAAGGAATAACACGAAACTCGTGTTGGGGCTGCTCCTTGTTTTCACAGGTTATGGAATGCCACGCAACCTACGTCGATCACGAATTGCTTCCTGCCAAGCATTTAGGATGCAGCAAAACGCACCGGCACCCTCACAAATCGCAGCAGCAGACACCGGCGTATCCAGAACGGTATTTTTCGCCAAATTTATGGGTACATAGCACCTGATTTGTGCTATAGTTCTGAATTCGCGCGACATGAGCGCGTTATTTCGTATGTAAACACGGTTTGAGCCGTTTGCAGCAAGGAGTCAGGAACAATGTCGAAGGTATGCGAAGTTTGTGGTAAGCACCCGTCTGCTGGCCGCAACGTGAGCCATTCTCACGTCAAGACCAACAGGGTATTCCGTCCGAATATCCAGAAGGTCACCATTAAGGATGCAAAGGGCCATGTGCGCAAGGCAAATGTGTGCACGAGCTGCCTGAAGGCAGGCAAGGTTACGCGCGCTTAAGTGCAGTGACACATGCAGTTCAAGAGGCCCTTCATGGGTCTCTTTTTGTTTAGATTTCATATTCGTAGGAGGTTTGCGATGGCAGGTATCCAAGACAGCTTCGATGATATGTTCGAGAAAGGCTCAGCGGCGTTTTTGAGTTTCTCCGAGATGGCTGGGGATTTTGCAATCAAGGCAAAGATCAAGACCCAGCTGCTCGATCAGAGCCTCGAGTACGATAGCCTCATGAAAAAGCTCGGTGAGGCCGTATACGAAGAAGTCAAGCTCGACGAGCATTACACCGCAGCTCATCCCGAGCTTTTCGCGAAGATCGAGGAAGTCGAGCAGCGCCGCAAGGCTCTCGAAGACGAATACGCTCGCATCGATTCGCAGAATGCCACGCAGGCTCAGGGCCAGGATCAGGAGCAGGCCGAAAC
Organism: uncultured Coriobacteriaceae bacterium; assembly: GCA_902783925.1. Classification (GTDB taxonomy): domain Bacteria; phylum Actinomycetota; class Coriobacteriia; order Coriobacteriales; family QAMH01; genus QAMH01. The sequence continues at coordinate 1,380 of CACZSV010000163.1, read as the reverse complement.
GGAAGCAGGCGCTGGGGCGGAAGCCGAAACTCAGGCTCAGCCTCAGTCGGAGCAGTCGTCCGGCGCTCAGCCAGAAGAGCCACAGGCGCAAGACCAGCCAGAAGGAGACGCACAATAATGGCGTACAAAGCACCAAAGGGAACGCAGGACCTGCTGCCGTCTGCAGCTCGTGCGTGGGACGCGTTTCTCGCGTGTGCCCGCGACGTCTTCACGCTCTATGGCTACGAGCCCGTCGAGACGCCCCTCTTCGAGCAGACGGAGCTCTTCGTCCGTGGTTTGGGAGAAGACACGGATGCTGCATCGAAAGAGATATTCACCGTCTATTCGATGGGCGCACTGCAGAGCGTGAAGGAGGGCAAACCCCTCAAGGCCGCTCAGCAATTGGCACTGCGTCCCGAAGGCACGGCAAGCGTCGTGCGCGCCATCGCAGAGCATAATCTTGTCCCGCAAGGCGGAGCTCCTGCCAAGCTCTACTACTGTGGACCCATGTTTCGCGCCGAGCGTCCTCAGAAGGGGCGCCTGCGCCAGTTCCACCAGCTCGGAGTCGAATGCCTGGGCGCGACCGATGCATCGTCTGATGCCGAGATGATTATCATGTGCATGCGCTTTTTCGAGAAGCTCGGCATCCCCAAAGACGAGATGACGCTGCTCATCAATTCCATGGGTGACGAGAATTGCCGTCCTCAGTATGAAGAGAAGGTCCGTGAGTACGAGCGCGAGCACATTAATGAGCTCTGCGATGACTGCAAACGCCGCGTCGAGACGAATCCGCTGCGTTCGTTCGATTGCAAGAACCCTCAGTGCTATGAGGTGATGGAGGGCGCACCACGTTTCTCCGACAACCTCTGCGAGAGCTGCAACGATCGATTTGCCCAGGTCAAGGCGTATCTTGACGAGGCTGACATCGCGTATACGGTCGATCCGCGCCTGGTGCGTGGCTTTGACTATTACACCGGCACTGTCTTCGAGGTGCAGGTGAATGGCGAGGCTGCAGGCCTTGGGTCCCAGAGCGCCATCGGCGGCGGTGGCCGCTACGACAAGCTCATGGGCGAGGTCGGGGGCCGCGATCTGCCCGGTCTGGGTTTTGCCGTGGGCTTCGAGCGCATTATGCTCGTGCTCGAGGCGGCCGGCATTGACCTCGATGCGGGACGCCCCAAGACCGTCTACGTTGCGAGTGTCGACGCCTCCGTGCGTCCGCGCGCGTTCGGTATCGTTCAGCAGCTGCGCGATGCGGGTATCGCCGCGGTTTCCGATACGCAGGACCGCTCGCTCAAGTCGCAGTTCAAGGTCGCCGGAAAGTCCGAGGCCGCACTTGTGATCGTTTGCGGGCCCGATGAGCTTGTGAATGAGGAAGTGACCATCCGCGATATGCAGACGCAT
>CACZSV010000162.1 GCA_902783925.1 uncultured Coriobacteriaceae bacterium | reverse complement strand
GCTTATCGTCGTCGTAACAATTACGATACGCCTGACCAGCGTGTATTCGGATGCACCGTGGAGCAGCCTGAACACGGAGATTCAGAATGGTCCGGCAACTGGTCTCATCACAAGCGCTCAGCATGCTGCAGATTACGAAGGTGTACGCGAGCTCGTGAGGCACATTGACGACAATTCGAGCGTATGGATCGAGCCGTTGTCGCCGTGGGCGTATCTGGAATGCGCCGGTGGATGCGGTGTTCCCTCAGTATGGAACACCTTCCCCGACGAGCATGATTTCTCGGTTTACTACGATGAACTGAGACACAAGCGTCCAAAGTGGATACTTGTCACAGACGATAAGCTCGGATGGCCCATCAACATCATCGCTGGGCGCGAAGAGCCGTTTCCTGCTCTTGAGAATTATTACGAATATACTGCCGAGCTCCGCGAAAAGCTTGCTGGTTCGACCGATTACCAGCCGCTCGCGTCAACCGGATACGGCACGCTTTACAAGCACACGGAATTCAGCCAGATGAGCCAGGGGACCATCTCGTAGGGGCGGCCTACAGGCCGCCCGCACGCGTCGTCGCGCCGCAGTTTCGGGCGCGCTAAAGCACGCCCTACGTCGAAAGGAGAGTCGGCGGCGCGAGGGACGCAACCACAAAAAAGGACCTGCCAACCTGGCAGGTCCTTTGAACGTCTCCTGTGCCGCAGAGAACTAGCGCTTGGAGAACTGCGGACGCTTGCGAGCTTTCTTCAGGCCATACTTCTTGCGCTCGACCATGCGAGGGTCACGCGTAAGGAAGCCGGCCTTCTTGAGATCGGCGCGATAATCGCCAGCCTCGAGAAGTGCACGTGCAATTCCATGGCGCAGTGCGCCAGCCTGGCCAGAAATGCCACCGCCGTTGAGAGTAGCGATAACATCGAAGTGGTCGGTCGTGTCCGTAACCTTGAACGGCGAGCATGCATACTCTACGAGAGCCTTGCGGCCAAAGTACTCTTCTGCATCGCGCTTGTTAACGGTGACCTTGCCAGTACCGGGGACAAGACGAACACGAGCGATTGCGTTCTTGCGGCGACCAGTGCCGCAGTAGACGGCTTCATTCTTGGTATCTGCCATGGGTTATGCCTCCAGGTCAATCTTGCGGGGATTCTGGGCCTGATGCGGATGCTCGGGGCCTGCATAGACCTTGAGCTTCTTGGCCATTTTGCGGCCGAGCGTGCCCTTGGGGAGCATGCCCTTGACAGCGTGCTCGATCACGCGCTCGGGGTGCTTGGCCATGGCTTCCTGGAAGGTTTCCTGGCGAACGCCGCCGGGATAACCCGTGATGCGGGTATACACCTTGTCGGTTACTTTTGCACCACTGATCTTGATTTTGTCGCAGTTGACAACAACGACGAAATCTCCCGTATCAACGTGCGGGGTGTAGGTGGGCTTATTCTTGCCACGCAGAATCTGAGCAACTGCGCTTGCAAGACGGCCCAAGGTCATGCCTTCGGCATCGACCAGAAGCCACTCGCGCTGGACTTCGCTGGGCTTCGCATAGTAGGTCTTCACGAAAGTTCCTCCAACAAATGCTAGAAATATGTTCAATCACAGAGTTTCACGGGGCTCTGAAAGCGAACTTGCTAAGGATACTCGTCATGCGCTGCTAAATCAATATTGAATTTGCAATTTTGCAGTATCCAAAAGCGCTCTTTGATAAGCCAGAACCGAATATAATGCCTGCCCCCTTGTGAGCGCGAATGAGACACGGGGAGCGAACTAATACAACACGAGCTGCAGGAAACTCCTGCAGCTCGTGATCTCAGCGGTAGTTCTCAGAAAGCAGCGCTATTGATTCTCGCCCTCCTGCGGCTTCGTAGCCTGCGGCTCCTGTGGAGACGTCGCCGCCTGCTCAACGGGAGACTCCGCTTGCTGAGGCTGCGTCTGCACTGCGGGCTGTGCAGTTGCGGGCTGCTCCACCGGCTGTTCGGCCATTGGCTGCGCCTGCTGCACCTCGGGTTGCCCCGCAGCTGGCTTCTCGACAGGCTGCGCGGGTTGCGTTTGCGCATACGGGCCATCTTGCGGCTGAGCCGGCTGCTGCGAATACTGCTGCCCCTGAGCAGATTGCTGCTGATACGGCTGCTGCGGCATTGCGTACTGGGTTGTTTGCTGAACCGGCTGCGTCTCGAAGGGCAGCGGGTCGTCCTTGGTGCCCCACGAACCAACATCGAACTGGCGTGCCCAATAGCCAACCGCACGTGCAATCAGGATGCTGAGAAACGCCTGCGCAACGCACAATACATACGCAAAGATAAGGAAGATCGGGGATGCAAATAGTATTGCTGCTATGGCAAGACCTGCAACTTCTCCACTACTCGAAGATGCATACGCACCAGTTGCAATTACAGGAACAATGGTAATCGCCACGATAATCGTGAGAATGAAGCCAGCGATGAATCCAAAAATCAGACCCCAAATGAGCGACATGCCAAAGATGCGCATGAGTCCACCAAAGTCATGCTTGGCCATCTTCCAAATTTTGCCAAACTGGAGCCCCGTGCCAAGACGGTCGTAGATCGTCATGCGAATGCAGCCGACCCATGCAAAGATCCCTGCAATGATCGCCAAGATTGTCCCTATGAGCGAGAAAACACCTCCAGCTGCAATAAGCGCGGGGTTGCTCGGCCCAATAGAGCGAACTCCACGACCGGTATAGACGACATCCGGCGAACCGGCACCATTCATGAAGCTCCCTATCATAGAAATGATGAGAGGAATGAGCGCAAAGACAAACGTGATGACAATCACGAACCATCCCCATCTCAGCATTTTGCTGCCAGGACGGCCATAGATTTTCTTGGGCATCGGGTCTTGTATACCCCACGCCGCCTTATGCGCCCATTCGTACGCATAACCCGACACGGTCATCTGCCCAAAAACCGGGATGAAGGAAATCAGGCCGAGCAAGCAGAGCTTCCCAAACCATCCTTCGGACGAACGTATGTCGTTTATGCACGTCCGGTAATATCTTCCATTCATTGACGATGATTGATTCATAGTATTGCTCCTTTTTCACGCCTCAATTGCCGCTATTTCTATTCGTTCGCGTCCTGCTCGTTTCTTCCAAGCAGGCTGGCGATTCGCTCTGAGTAAACCGGATCCTCAATGCCTGCAGCCGCCACATCTACAGTAGGCGCAGCATCCCACAGCTGTTCCAGACGATAGTAGTCCCGGTCTGCGGGCTGGAAGATATGCACGACGACGTTGCCGTAGTCCATGAGCACCCATTTGCTCTCGTCAAGGCCCTCGATGCTCGTCGGTTTTACACCGGCTTCCTTGAAGAGCTGCTCCTCGACGCCCTCTGCAATAGCATCGACACGACGGTTGTTCGCTGCCGTGCAAATCACAAAGAAGTCAGTGATGTTAAGTAATTCAGAAACGTCCTGAATGACGATATCAGTGCCCTTTTTCTCGTCGATGGCCCGGGCTGCGATAAGAGCCTGGTCCTTCGAAGTGGTGTTTTCTGCCAACTCAATCCTTTCTGCGCGTGTTTCTTTACGTACGAATCATTGTATTACAAGACTATGTTCGCATCGCCCTGACGCGATTTGTCAATAGGATGATATTTTTCTACCAGCCCATTCCATATTTCAAATGCCATTGGATGAATAAAACGCTTGCGCTCCACCAGAGACCTGATCGTCGCTGCGTAGCCCTCGAAGTACAGTTCCTCGAGCGAAACAGTACCGACCATTTCGCGCATTCTCTTGACGTCGGGGCGCTTCTTCGCCTTTCTCAGAGGCTCGATCATATCAGCGATGAAGATGACCATATCCAGGTCGCTCATGTCGACCGCCCCAAGGGTATGACGGCTGATTGCGCTTTCAATTTCATCTGTAAGTTCGGGAAACTCGCGTCGAGCCGCAACAGCGCCCGTATATGAATGCAACACCGGGTACAGAAACTCGATATGCGCTGGGCGCTCGATGCCAAGCTCGTCAAGCCGCGCGGGCAGCTCATCGTCAGTCAGAAGCTTATCCCAATCATGTAGCAGACCTGCAACTTTTGCGTCAAAGACATTGGCCCCGTAGATTTCTGCAAGCTTGGCAGCGTATTCCGAAACCGAGTGAACATGCTCCAGGCGCTTACCCGAAAGACGCTTATCAACTGCATCGCTTACACGCTGCAAAAACTCTTCATCGACTTCCAAAAACTACTCCTTATACAATCCGTTATTCTCGATATATTCAGCGACTGCCCGAGGCAGCATATCCTCAATCGTATCCCCGCGCCTCACACGCTCGCGGATATCCGTAGAAGACACATCTACCTGCGGCACATCCACATAGCGCACGGAAAAAGCAATGGGGCTGCTCTCGAGCGCGGCGCGCACGAACTCCATCGATTGGCCAGGCCGCTGCACCACAACAATATGGCACAGGTCTGCAACCTGCTCGGCGCGTCTCCAGTGAACAAGCGTTGCCGCTGAATCCGCACCCATAATGAAATAGAGCTCCGCCCCGGGAAAACGCTCCGTCAGCTCCTTGAGCGTGTCGGCGGTATAGGTGATACCGGCGCGATCGACTTCGCATGTGTCGAGTTCGAAATGCTCGTGTCCCTTTATCGCGAGCTTGACCATATGCGCTCGCGCAGGCCCTGGAGTGACCTTCCTATCTTGCTTGAAGTTGGGGTTGCCCGTGGGAATAAAGAGAACGCGGTCGAAATCGAGCTGCTCAGCGACGCTTTGCGCAATACCGAGATGCCCATTGTGTATTGGGTCGAACGTGCCGCCCATAATGCCGATTCTCTTGGTCACGATGTCCCCAAATCTGGTCCTAGTTTTCGGAATTTGACTCCTGCGAACTGCTGACGTCTAATGCCTCTGCCGCGGTTCGTGCCCGTTTTCTTTCGCAAGCGCTCCGCCCAAGGGCCTTTCGCCTTTCTGTTGGCATCACAAGCACTCATTATATGTCAATAAATCTGCAGAGAGCGATTCCAGGCGCCTCCCAACTGTAGGTTCGCCTAATAACTCCGGAAACGGGCGATCGCAAAAAACCTCGGCACACCAATTTGCATTAGAATGAAATAACAAGAGTGACGTTATCCCTACGCTTTTTTCACGACGAGTTAACCAGGAGGTTAACCATGGAATTTAAAGTTATGCCGTTAAAAAGCGACGTGAGCGAGATCATCGAAACGAGTGGATACGAGATGCTCGTCCTGAAAAACGAAACGCTGTTCCCCTCGCGCGAGGAAGCCGAAGCGGCTATCAAAGAACAAGGTGGCTCGTGCGCTGTACGCTTTAAGCACGTGGCACTCGATCAGCTCGAGCCAACCGTGACCATGGGGCAGATTACCGACCGCATTAGACGTATGCGCGAGCAACGCGATAAATTCGAGGCTGAGCATTCCATTCACGAGCTGTCAGCCAAGCTCGTCACCTGCACAAACTGCGAGTCGAAGATTGCCAAAAGCTATGTCGAAGGAGAGATGTGCCCTGTATGCGGCAACGATCTTCGTTCTCCCTATATTCCCGCGCAAATCGCCACATACGAAGAAAAGATTGCCGAGCTCCAGCGCGAATACAATGACGCACGGGAACGCCAACTCAAGCGCGCCCTTGCAAAAGGGGAAATCGACGTCCGCGTAATGTGGCTTGTCCCCGTGCACGAGCAGAGGGATTAAGAGACAGAGAGCCCTCGTTCCCGCAGTTCGCTTTTCCGCAATCAACCTGCTGACCTGCGATAATGAAAATGCCCGTCGGCGTACGGGCACCTTTCGCGCGTTTTTCTGGGAGGTGGTTTCACCCGACGCTCACGAGCATGTCCCTTTCGGCCTCGCTCATGGTGTAGTGGTGCTCGCCGCCGTTTGCGTTGTAGAAACGATGCACGGAAGCACCCGCGTCCCCGAGCGCCACATTTGTGCTCTCCAACCCGTGCAGTCCGCCTACTTTGGTTCGAATCAGGAAAGGCAGGTCTTGAGAAAAGCCTCGAGTTCCGGGATGTCGAAAATGATGGTATTCCAAGCCCAATTAGGGTCAACCACACCGTAATCATGGGCAATCATGTTGCGAAATGATTTTATTGCTCTCCAAGGTATTTGCGTATGGTCAGAACAGAATTCATCAGAAAGGGCATTGGCAAGCTCACCGATCTGAAAAATAGGCATGAGAAGCATATCCTGCAGTGCTGTATTCCCAACAAATTCATCCTCATCGATGGAATACGCTTCTATCCTCTCACCAATTTTTGTGCAGTATGAAAGCATTTGATATAGAAGGTCTTTATCATGATCTTTCATAAATCAACACCTTGTCTCTGTTCATCATCTTTCTTACATGGGGAAAGAGGGATTTCTCGGAGACCAGATCGACCTGTTTTCCAACGGCAGTTTCAATATCATTGGCAAACGCGCCAGCGCTGAACAAAGAGAAGAGCGGTCCTGCCTCAACGCATATGTCAATATCGCTCTGCTCGCTTGCCTCACCGCGAGCATAAGACCCAAAGAGAAACGCGCGCTTTATATCAACAGCATCGGCGGCCTGTGCTACGGCATCGCTTATTGTCTCTATGTCAAGCACATCTGCCATTGGACTACCTTTGGAACGTCTGTCGTCTTCAGAATAATAGCATGCCTGAAGGAATAGATGGGCTATCCGACAAACACCTCTGAAGGAGCTGCCCAAAATGCCGCGTCTCAATGCTATTCAACATACTGATGTAGTACAGCCGGAGATACGCATTGCCAATCGCGCTGCATGAAATTACTCGACCATCGAAAAACAGCAAGCTCTCATTCAAGAAGCGAAACATGAGGCAGGATCTAGCCCCTCATGCAAAACCAGATGGTGCATCATACGCTTCACCCATAAACTTGGGAACTTTCAAATTAAACGTCTCACAAATGAGCTAAATACCGCTTATTCGAACCTTGCGAACTGCATTTATTGTTTCTGATTATAATTTTGTGAGACGTTTTTTCTCGGGGAGCCCTCATATGGGCTGCCTGAAAATCGCTGGTAGGAAGGCCGCGATTCGGGTGCCGTATCCGCCCCGTGGCGATATCGCACCCGATTTTCGACTCGCTGACCTGCGGCAATGAAAGGCCCATACGCCGCCGTCGGTGTACGGGCACTTTTCGCGTGCTTTTCCGGGAGGTAGTTTCACCCCAAGGCGTCTCACAAAACCCGTCAGGGGGCCTTAGATTGCGCCGGTTTTCCGGCGGGCGCACAGCAGCTCACCCACCGGGAAGTTCATGCTGCCCCTAAATCCCGTACCAAGCGTAGCCCTCGCTGTTCCAGCCTACTCCCATGAGCATCTCGTGCTCCGCCGCGCTTGTGGTGTAGTTGTGGTTGTTCGCAAAGGCGTTGGGGTTGTAGTCACGGTAGAGCGGCACCGCCTTCGCGTCGTCTGAGTACCAGCCGATGCTCTCGTAGTTCCACCCGACCGAGACCAGCATATCCCTTTCCGCCTCGCTCATGGTGTAGTGGTGCTCGCCCGCGTTCGGGTTATACATGCGGTAGACCGGAGTG
>CACZSV010000161.1 GCA_902783925.1 uncultured Coriobacteriaceae bacterium | reverse complement strand
CCGGGCCGTACACCTTCTGTCGTTTCGGCCAAAGGTGCACGGATTGCAGAGTCCGGGCCGTACACCTTCTGTCGTTTCGGCCAAAGGTGCACGGATTGCAGAGTCCGGGCCGTACACCTTCTGCTGTTTCGGCCAAAGGTGCACGGATTGCAGAGCCCGGGCCGCTCACCTTCTGCTGTTTCGGCCAAAGGTGCACGGATCGCAGAGCCCGGGCCGCTCACCTTCTGCCGTTCCGGCCAAAGGTGCACGGATTGCAGAGCCCGGGCCGCTCACCTTCTGCCGTTCCGGCCAAAGGTGCACGAGCTTGCAGCTTGGATGAATTGACAACGAAGCAGGATGGGGGCATGGGGCGCGTGTCCTGACACAGTTCCGCCTGCCACCGACCGCGCCCACTCGCGCATGCATTTGACAGGAGACCCGCATTTGAAGATGATTCCCACACTCACACTGGCAGCCGTGCTTGTATTCGCCATGTCTGTACTAAGCGGATGCGGGCAGGACAAGGAACACGCCCCAAACGGAGGTTCAATGGACGACACATATGTATCCTTCATCGATGTCGGCAAAGGAGATTGCATCCTCCTTCAGTCAGGCGATTCTGCTGGGCTCATAGACACGGGTTACGACAAAACATCCTCCGATGTGCTGTCGTATCTGGAGCAGCGAGGCGTTTCCCATCTCGACTGGGTGATTCTCACCCACTACGATCGCGACCACGTCGAAGGGCTGCATGCTATTGGCAAGAAAATCGGCATCGGTACGGTCTTTCTGCCGGGATACGAAGGCTCCGACAAAAACTATACAACGGTCCTGTCGGCAGTTGAGGGTCTGGGAGTTCCGGCGCAGCGCGTTACGGAAAAACAGCACCTCAAGCTGGGCATAAACAATCTTGATATTCTTCCGTCGAGCGTGAAATACGACCCTGGTTCAAAAGAGGACGAAGGCAACGACAACGACCTCTCGCTCGTGGTCATGCTGACCGGAAACGGCGGCTCGTACCTGTTCACCGGCGATTTGGAAGAAGATGGTATCGCCGCATATCTGAAGGGCGAACATGGGCATTTCGATGTTCTGAAGATGCCGCACCATGGGAAGAAATCGTCTGGGATCGACACGCTCCTCGAAGAAACCAAGCCAAACGTCGCCATCATCACCGACAGCGATAAGGACCCTGCGGACAAAAAGGTCTTGAAAATGCTCGACGCAATTGGTGCCGATGTGTACCGCACGGGTACGTCAGGCACGATCATGGTGAGCAACAACAGCTCGGGGCATTATTCGGTTTCGCAATAAAATGCCGGCGAATCGTGGTGTGCCTGCCCTTTCGCTCCGCCGTCTTCTTACGCCGAGCACGGCCGCGCACAGGGATGCCGCCGCGAGCACCAGAAGCGTCATCGCAAGCATTGCGCTGTAGTCGCGTCGACCTCGAAATGCGCCTTCCACGCAACTCCCACAGCTCCTCCTAGAAATACGGGCTACAGTCTAATGACTATCTTTGCACCGCTAGTCCGTGATATCTGCGTCGAGAACAACCTGGAAACGATAATCCGGGTGCAGCTCCTGAATCTCGCGCACGATCTGCGCGTAGACTTCCTTGCGGTTCTTCGCATCGAAATTCAAGACGAGGTCGAAGTTCACGCGTTTCACCTCTTCGTCGACGTAGAAGCCATGCACCTGCAGCACCTCTTCATGCTCGCTGATGACCTTGTCAATATCCTCGCGGATCTTGCGGACATCCCCTTCCGCTTCTCTGTTTTCGGAATAAATGCCCACGGTATGCACGATGACGTGATGCTGGTCGTAGACCTTGCGCTGGACAGCGCGTGTAATCGCATCGATTTCGCGTGCGCTCACGTCCTCGTCGACCTGGATATGCACGCTTCCGGTAAGACGTTGCGGCCCGTAATCGTTCAGAATGAGATCGTACGCACCATGCACACCGTCAACGGAGCAGATAGTCTCTTTGATCCCATGCGTGAGCTCGGCATCCACGCGCTGACCGATGATCTTGCTCATTGCCTCTCGCAGGATATCGATGCCCGCTTTGATGATGACGAGCGAGATTATCGCGCCGAGCCAGGCCTCGAGCGCAACGCCAGTCCCAATGTACACAAGCGCGGCAACCAAGGTCGCAGCCGAGATGATCGCATCCATGAGCGCGTCCGTGCCAGAGGCGACGAGCGAATCGGACTCGACCCGCATGCCGACCGACTTCACGTAGCGTCCCAGGATAATCTTGACGAGAACGGCGACCGCAACGATGACGAGGCTGATCGTGTCGTATTGCGCGACTTCGGGTTTGATAATGCGTGTGATGGATTCCAGCAATGCCGTAACACCGGCGTACATGATGATGACGGAGATCACGATGGTAGTGAGGTATTCGATACGCCCGTGTCCATACGGATGCTTGCGGTCGGGCTCTTTATTCGCCAGCTTTGTCCCGATAATCGTCACGACCGAGGAAAACGCATCGGTCAAGTTATTGACCGCATCGAGTAGGATTGCAATCGAATTGGTGAAAATGCCAATTGCCGCTTTGAAGGCGGCGAGAAAGGCATTCGCGATAATTCCGATAATGCTCGTTCGGACTATTATCGCGTCGCGGTTCGACGAAGCTTTCGAAGGCGTCGAGGGCAGCGCCTCTTGTTCTATGCCAAAAACATCCTGATCAGCCATTTTCCCCATTCCCCGTGCGCAAATGATCTAAGACCTTGTCGAGCAGTTTACGCAAAACGAGTGCCTCGTCCGGCTCGAGCTTTATGCACGACGCCATAGCATACGGCACCGAGACTGCCTTTTCATGAAGCTTTTTGCCTGTTTTGGTGATACGCACCTCGACGGCGCGTTCGTCCTGCGGCATGCGACGACGCTCGACATATCCCTTTTCCTCGAGCTTCTTGACCAGCGGCGTGAGCGTTCCAGAATCGAGATAAAGCCGCTCGCCCAGATGCTTGATGGTGACTTTTTCCTCTTCCCAGAGAACCATCATTGCGATGTACTGAGTGTATGTCAGGCCGAGCTCCTTGAGAAGCGGGCCATACGAGCGCACGACCTCTTTCGATACCGCATACAGCGGAAAGCAAAGCTGGTTTTCGAGCAAAAGCGGATTGAACTCAGTCACGGTACAATTTCCCTCTCATCCCAAACGAATGTCAGCCCCATGTAATCCTGAGCGAGCGAAGCGAGCCGAAGAATCTCACGGCGGGCCGCAGCTCAACACGGAATTCTTCGACTCCAGGCGGCTGACGCCGCCCTCTGCTCAGAATGACAGAACCAACGCCCAGGCCCTCAGATGAGTCGGCATGAGGTACTTCATGCCGACTCATCCACAGCCCGCTTGCTTTAAAGCTGCTCGGCTACTGCCGCCTCGACGCGATCCATTTTCTCGGTCGGCTCGAAGCGCGCAATGACCTTGCCATCGCGACCAACGAGGAACTTCGTGAAGTTCCACTTGATGTATGCGGCATCGCCGAATTCCTTGTCGACGCTCTTTGCGACCTTGTTCATCGCTATTGCCTTCACGCCCTTGCCAAAGCCCTCAAACGGCTTCTCGCTCGCAAGGTACACAAAGAGCGGGTTGGCGTTAGCGCCATTGACATCGCCCTTCTTGAACTGCGGGAACTCCGTGCCAAACTTGACCGTGCAGAACTGCGTAATTTCCTCATCGCTTTCCGGTGCCTGGTTGGCAAATTGATTGCAGGGGAAGTCGAGAATCTCAAGACCCTGCTCATGATACTTGGAATACAGGCCCTCGAGGTCTTCGTACTGGGGCGTGAATCCGCAACCCGTCGCCGTGTTCACGACGAGCATGACCTTGCCCTCGTAATCCTTGAGGGAAACCTCGCTGCCGTCCTGTGCAATTGCGTTGTAATCGTAGATACCCATTGTCCGCTCCATCCATTGAGACGTGTCATTTCTTCTTGCTGGCTATACTATTGCATACAATTTAATTGTGTGCAATTTATTTTATCGAAAAATCTCCTTCTGTGTCTTTTGTTCGCGAATTTGGTCTGGTTGTTCTGACCAAGGCGTGAGAACCATACGTCCTCAACACACTGTGAAGCACCACACTTTGGCTTGTCTCTCGCTGCAAAGATGCTGTATGTTATTGCGTCATGGACGACTACATGAACGCATATCTGGATTATGCAGCGGCGACCCCTGTCGACGAGCGCGTGCTCGAGGCCATGGCCCCCTACTATTCCGAACGCTTTTATAATCCTTCTGCGCCGTACGCGCTGGCGCGCGCAATAAAGAAGGATATAGACGACGCGCGTTCCAGCATCGCTCACTGCATCGGCGCAAAGCCGGATAGCATCACCTTTACCGCTGGCGCAACAGAGGCAAACAACCTTGCCTTTGCAGCGACGAACGGCCACGTAATCACAAGCGCAATCGAACACGAAAGCGCTCTTGCGTGCGCGAAGGCGCGCGAGCATACGCTCTTAAAGGTCTCGAGCGAGGGCCTCATCAACCCGCATGACCTTGAGGCGGCAATCACGCCGCAGACGGAATTCGTGAGCATCGCACTTGCAAACGGCGAAATCGGGAGCATCCAGCCCATTCGCGAGCTCGCGCACGTCGTCATCGCAGAACGCCAGCGCAGGCTCGCTGCGCACGAGACGCGGCCCATATGGCTTCATACAGATGCCTCGCAAGCGGCAAGTTCTCATGCGCTCAATGTCTCGGCGTTGCAGGTGGACATGATGACAGTCTCTGCCGCAAAGATATACGGGCCCAAGCAAGTGGGGTTGCTGTGGACGCGTGCAGGCGTTGCGCTGCGTCCGCTCGTACTTGGCGGCGGGCAGGAAAACGGCCTGCGCAGTGGAACAGAAAACGTCGCCGGCATCGTCGGCTTTGCTCGCGCCATGCAGATTGCGCAGGAAAACCGCAAAGACGAATCGAAACGCCTTACGCAATTGCGCAATGCACTGCAACGTAGGCTGCTCGACGAATTCCCCTGGGCAGTCGTGTCGGGTCCCACCAGCAACAGTAGGCGTCTGTGCAGTCTATTGCATATTTCCTTTCCCGGTCTTGAAGCTCGCCGGCTCGTCATTGCCTTAGACAAGGCGGGCGTATCCGTTGGTACGGGTTCAGCATGCGCCGCGAGCAAAATGCGCATCTCGCATGTGCTCAAGGCAATAGGCGCAGACGAGCCCACTGCAGCAGGCAGCTTGCGCATCACCCTCGGTCGCCAGACCGGTAAGGCGCAGATAGAATACGCCGCGCAGACGATTTGTGAACTCGTGCACGGAGAAGCCGCACGCGTGGGAATAGAGAGCGGAGAAACCAGATGAGCAAGCGGGTCATTGTCGGAATGAGCGGCGGAGTCGACTCAGCGCTGGCTGCCGCTCTTCTCGTGGAACAGGGCTACGACGTGCAGGGCGTCTACATGCGCAACTGGTCTGCCGACTTGCCCGGATTCAAGTGTCCCTGGGCTGAAGACCTCGCCGATGCCGAGCGCGTCGCCGTTGATCTTGGCATCGATCTGGATGTTTGGGATTACGAAGCAGAATACAAACGCGACGTGGTCGACTACCTCATCAACTGCTACGAAAACGGGCTTACGCCCAACCCGGACGTGATGTGCAACGAGAAGGTCAAGTTCGGCGTTTTCGCGCAGCACGCCTTCGAGCTTGGAGCAGACTATATCGCGACCGGTCACTATGCCAGAACAAAGCTCGATAACGATGGAAAACCGACCGCCCAATTGTTTCGTTCCCTCGACGAGCACAAGGACCAGACCTACTTTTTATGGCGTGTGCCCGGTGAGATTTTCTCGCGCACGCTGTTTCCCATTGGAGAAATCGCAAATAAGACGCTCGTGCGTGAAATGGCAGCTGAACGAGGGCTCGAAGTTGCACAGAAACATGATTCGGACGGCATCTGCTTCATCGGTCCGGTGAGCATACAGCAGTTCTTGCTCTCGCAGCTCGAGCGCAAGGTGGGCGACATCGTCGAGTTCGAAACGGGCGATGTGCTCGGACAGCACGATGGAGCGTTCTTGTTCACGCTTGGACAGCGCAAAGGTCTCGACTTGGGCGGTGGCCCCGCTCGCTACGTGGTAAAGACCGACACCGCAAAAAACATTGTCTATGTCTCTGCAGATAAAGATTGCCCCGCGCTCTGGACGCGCGAGATCGCGCTTGCCGACACACGATGGATTGGCGGCACACCTGTGGAGCCAGGCACCTATCTCGTGCGCACACGTCATACCCGCGCGCTTGTCGAGGCTTATGTAGACGCCACGAGTTCTAAGGCGCAGCTAACGTTTGCGCAGACCGTGCCAGCGGTGGCACCTGGGCAGGCAGTGAGCATATACCGCGAT
>CACZSV010000160.1 GCA_902783925.1 uncultured Coriobacteriaceae bacterium | reverse complement strand
TCGGGCCTCGTCGAAGGCCTGATGGCAGGCGCTGCCGTTATGGGAGCGATCGCACTGCTTCAATTCGCATTTTTCGGCGTTGCCAAAGACGAGGGCATCGCACTTGCACCGGGGCTTGCCGCCTGGCTCATAGTTGGCGCTCTTATATAACGATACGCTCGGCGCTCATTTCCTGTGATACGTCTCTGTGCCGCCAATGGAATTGACGACCTGCATCGTATCGTTATCGGGAAAGCTCACCGTAGCATGGCCTTGATACGAGGCCATGTAGATATCGAGGTTGACCCCATTGAACTCGTAATTGCCAATATCGGTTGAGCCTCCCTCGTAGCTCACTTTATATGTTCCATTCGACGTAAACTCGACTGTCATTTTCTCGCCGCTTTGCGCTACGCCGCTCCACGTGCCAACGATTAGATCCAAAGGCGAGGGCTGCGGCTTGGGTTCGGGAGCAGGCGTCGGCGCAGGCGCTGATGAAGCCGCCGAGCTACTCGAAGGCGCGCTGCTCGAGGACGCTTTGCTCGAGGGCGTGCTTTTTGAAGACGCACTCGACGAGGTGCTCTTAGACGTCGACATGATGGCCGGCCTGCTCGAATTCGCCTCGCTCATGACGTAGGAAAAAATCGTCACGCCAAAGATAAACGAGATAATGAGCGTAACCACCGAAAGAACGAGGCCAATAATGCCGCAGATTCTACCGGCTTTTGCTTTTCCATCCTCGCTCTGCTGGAGCGCGCTCCCGCCAAGCACGATGGCAATGATACCCAGCACGAGGCCGAGGATAATGGTTCCCGAGAAGACGATGGCGCAGATGCCGCAGACGAGCGCGCCCACCGCCTTGCCATTGCCCTGCTGCGGAGGCATCGATGATGAATACCCGCCTTGCTGCGAATAGGAATATTGCCCCGGCTGCTGATACCCCTGCTGGTACCCTTGCTGCTGCTCAGCCCGCTGGTACGTCTGCTGGCTTTGCTGGTATGCGCCCTGCGCTCCATCTTGCTGGGGCATTCTCCTCGTTGAATCCTGCCACGATTCACCAGCCTGAGAAGGCCGCTCCGGGATTCGCTGAGTTGGTCCCTGCTGAAACTCAGCCAGCGAGGCGCCGCAATTTGAACACGTCTGAGAATTGTCGTAATTCTGAAAACCGCACTGTGGACAGAACATCGGTGCTCCTCACTCTATGCGCATGCTTATGTAACGTGAATTATGCACTATCCAGCCCAGATGAGGTCATGCATTCCAATAAAAAGCTTCCCTGTTGCATGAGTGGGCAGACCCGCACATCATTCCGAATGTGCCATCGCTTGTTTGATCGCCTCAGCAACGCGTATTCCATCAATAGCAGCAGACATAATACCGCCTGCGTATCCAGCGCCTTCTCCACATGGATAAACGCCTACAAAGCGAGTCGCCATGAGCGTGGCCGTATCGCGCACGATGCGAACGGGCGAAGAACTTCGCGCTTCCACGCCCGTGAGCAGTGCGCCGAAATCGGCAAACCCCCTGAGCTTGCGATCGAGCACAGGCAACGCATCCCGCAACGCATCGATGGCAAAGGGCGGCAAACTATTCGAGAGATCAGTCTCTGTAACACCAAGCGGATAGCTGGGTTCAGGACAATGCTGCGAACGAGAACGGTTTCCCGTAAAAGAGCCGACCCGCTGTGCGGGAGCATGCCAATCACCGCCCCCTAGGCAAAAGGCGGCGTACTCCCAACGCCGCTGCAAGGCAACACCCGCAAGAGGATCATTACGGTCTCCAAAATCATCGGGAACAACGTTGCAGAGCAAAGCCGCATTGGCATTGGCAGCATCTCGCGCTTGACGCGACATGCCATTCACGCACAGAGCGCCATCTTCGCTCGATGCCGCAACGACTTCACCGCCGGGACACATGCAAAATGTATAGACAGAGCGTCCCGAATCGAGATGACACGCCATCTTGTAGTCTGCTGCCCCAAGCGCGGGATGACCCGCAGCCGAGCCATATTGCGCATGGTCGATGAATTGCTGCTCATGTTCGATGCGAAACCCCATGGAAAAAGGCTTCTGCTCGAGTTCGAACCCAAGCTGCTCAAGAAGCGAAAACGTATCGCGAGCAGAGTGCCCGCACGCCAGCACCAGTGATGTTCCGGCAATGAATTCTTCGCTGCCATCTGCAGAATACACCTGCGCGCCCGTGAGCTTGCCTGCGGAATCAAAGCGCATGCCGGCAAGCTGCGTATGGAAGCAAACTTCTCCCCCACACGCAATAATACGTTTGCGGATGCGCGATACGACGCCGCTCAGCACATCGGTGCCGATATGCGGCTTGGCCTGCCATAGAATCTCCGAAGGTGCGCCTGCGGCAACAAATGCTTCGAGAACGCGCGCGGTATAGGGAGAATTCTTGCCACAGGTAAGCTTGCCGTCGCTGAACGTTCCTGCTCCGCCCTCGCCAAACTGGACGTTACTCACGGTATTGAGCACGCGTGTCTTGTGGTATAGCTCGACGTCTTTCGTGCGTTGTTCAACGGGTGCGCCGCGTTCGATGACAAGGGGGCACAGCCCCTCTTCTGCAAGCCAAAACGCCGCGAACAGACCCGCTGGACCCGTACCCACCACGATAGGGCGCGAGCCCCGCGTGCGGCAGATGGGAATTGGCCGCTCTTCGAGCGGAACCACAGGTTGCGGCGCATCGTCACCAGCGCCGATGCCAGCCGTCACGACAAAATGCACGTCGCGCCTCTTTCGGGCATCGACCGAGCGGCGCAAAAGATACGCTCGATCAACGCCCAAGATGTCCGCAAGCGCCGCGGAAGAACGGTTCGCTTGCAGGTCCTGCGCAACAGCGAGTCCTTGGTCGAGCGTCAGCGTAATGTTCGAGCGTTTTTGCATACGCCCAATCTATCAGAGTTGAGCATGGCCTGCTGCGAGGCCTTTCGAGCTTTAGCGGCCCTTTTTCGCCTTGGCCGCAAGCTCTTCTGCAGAAAGCTGCGTTTCCTCGAAAACTTTCTTGCCATCCAAGCCAAAAGCCGTGTGCAGCAAACGGACTGCTTCTTCTGCTCTGTCTGCGGGAATGACAACGCTCGTACGAATATCAGATGTACTGATCATCGAGATATTGATTCCGCCGTCTGCAAGCGTGCGGAACATCTGCGCGGCAACGCCCGAATTCACCTTCATGCCGGCACCAATGATGGAGACCTTGGCGACTTCTTCTGTCACGATAAGCTCACGTGCGCCCAATTCGTGCACAACCGCTTCCATGACCTCAGTCGTTTTCTCGATATCTGCCTTGGGGCTCGTAAACGTGATATCCGTATGTCCGTTTTCGGAAAGATTCTGAATGATCATATCGACGCCGAGATTGGCATCTGCCATTGCGCCGAACACGCGCGCGGCAACGCCGGTGGTATCGGGCACATCACGAATGGTGAACTTTGCCTCGGAAAGATCATGGGCAACGCCGCTGACAATCGCCTTTTCCATACTCGGATCGAACTCCTTCACAAACGTGCCCTGCTCGTCATTGAATGAGGAACGGCAATGGATAACCACGCCAAAATTACGCGCGAATTCCACGCAGCGCTTATGGAGCACACCGGCACCACCAGCGGCCATCTCGAGCATTTCCTCATAGCTAATCTGATCAATCTTTTGCGCACGCGGAACAATGCGCGGGTCGGCGGAATACACTCCATCGACGTCCGTATATATTTCGCACACGTCGGCATGGATGCCAGCCGCGATCGCAACAGCGGTCGTATCGGAACCGCCGCGCCCAAGCGTCGTAATATCACCAGCGGCATCGATACCCTGAAATCCTGCGACAATCACAATGCGGTCTTCTGCCAGCGCCGATCGGATGCGA
>CACZSV010000159.1 GCA_902783925.1 uncultured Coriobacteriaceae bacterium | reverse complement strand
CTCGCGAGGCCGAGAAGGCCGCTGCCGAGTCTGACCAGGCCAGCGCTGAGCAGGCTGCCGAAGAGACCGCTGAAGCTGCAGAGGAAGCAAGCGAGCAGGCCGAAGAGGCAACCGCTGAGTAGTCGAATTTGACGATTCCGTAGCTTAAGGCGCCGTCTCTAAAAAGAGGCGGCGTCTTTGTTTATTATCATGCTGGAATCACGTATGCACAGGAACGTGTTTCCAAGAGAAAGGAAGAGTCCATGAACGTCGAACTGCTCTATCACACGCCAGACCCCGAGAGGGCCGTCGCCACTGCTGCGCGCCTGTGCTATGCGCCGGTGGGAGCATCGGAGCTTATGGAAACGCTTTCCGAAGAACGAATCGAGAAGGTGCTGCGCACCATACTCACGAGCGGTCATTTCTCGACGCTCGAGCATGCGAGCTATACCTTTGCCATCGATGGCGTCTCGCGCGCGATGACCCATCAGCTTGTGCGGCATCGCCTTGCATCGTTCAACCAACAGTCGCAGCGTTACGTGACGTTCAAGGACGAGCCCGATTTCATCCGGCCCAAGTCGGTGGAAGAAGCTGGTGCGCAAGAGGCGTTTGATGAAGCTGCGAAAGCCGCGTTTGATGCATACGCCAAGCTCGTTGAGCTCGGCGTTCCGGCAGAAGATGCGCGCTATTTGCTGCCGAATGCCTGCGAGACCAAGATCGTCGTCACGATGAACATTCGCGAGCTGCTGCACTTCTTCAACGTGAGGTGCTGTAGTCGTGCGCAGTGGGAGATTCGCGAGGTCGCATGCAAGATGCTCGAGCTCGTGCGTCCCACCGCGCCGCTCATTTTCAAACAAGCGGGCCCCGGTTGTGTCAAGGGCGCCTGCCCCGAAGGCAAGATGAGCTGCGGGGAGCCTTGGGAAAGGGTTGAACTTTAAGTTTTGGGTGAATCACGCAAGGCCTTCGTGGCCGATACCGATGTCAAAACACGCACGCATATAGGCGGTCAGGCGCTCATCGAGGGCATCATGATGCGCGGGCGCTATAACTGGGCCGTCGCCGTGCGCCAGCCCGACGGCGAAATTTACACCGAGGAGCACGACCTCGCGAGCGGCAAGAAGAAAAACGCCTGGATGTACTGGCCGATCATTCGAGGTTGCACGGCGTTTGTAGAGTCGCTCGCGCTGGGGTATAAGGCGCTCAGCATTTCGAGCGAGCATGCGTATGACTGGGACGAGGAAGAGGGAGACGATATAGGGGCGGAATCGGCCGGGAGTGGGCGGGCTGAAGCCCGCCCCTACGAGCCCGCCCCCACGAGCCCGCCCGCGCAAGAGGCGGAAACCCAGGATGACGCGGGGGATGGTGTCATTCCGAGCGAAGGGAACCGTCAGGCGCCCGAAGCCGAGGAGTCTCGTGACAAGGCGCAAGCTGCTCAGGAATCTTCTGGCGGCATCGGCGCGCTCATGACCGTCTCCATGGTTGTTGGCCTTGTGCTCGGCATCGTAATCTTCGTTGTGCTGCCGGCAGCCTTGAGCAACCTCGTGCTTGGCGAGCAGAACATGAATTCCGCCGCATGGAACATATTCGATGGCATCGTGCGCGTCGCCATTTTCATCGCCTACATCTGGCTCATCAGCCTGATGAAAGACATCAAGCGCATGTTCGGCTATCACGGTGCGGAGCATAAGACCATTCACTGCTACGAACACGGCGAAGAGCTGACGCCGCAAAACGCGATGAAGTACCCGCGCCTGCATGTGCGCTGTGGCACCGCCTTCATGATTATGGTGATGATCATCGCGATCTTCATATATACGGCGCTGGGCCAGCCCATCAATTCGCTCGTCGACATGACGGGCGTCCAGGACGGCCCTCTGCGTTTTGTGCTCATCGTGCTCACGCGCATTATCCTGATGCCAGTCATTGCAGGATGCTCGTACGAGGTCACGGTCAAGTGGGCCGGCAAACGGCCGGAAAACCTGCTCGTGCGCATCATTCTGTGGCCCGGCATGCAGATGCAGCGTCTCACGACTAATCCGCCCGATGAAAGCATGATCGAATGCGCAATCGCCGCGATGAATATCGTGCTTGCACGTGAAGAACTCGAGGCGAAGAAGGCGGCTGCGGAAATACAGGAAAGCGAAGCGACGCCTGACCAGAAGCGAGCAGCATGAACGTGGAGGAGAGCGGCAAGGGTGGGATATCCGTAGGGGCGTGCTTGAGCGCGCCCGGCCGCGACGTAGGTGGCGGCGGAAATACCGTAGGGGCGTGCTTGAGCGCGCCCGGCCGCGACGTGGGTGGCGGCGGAAATACCGTAGGGGCGTGCTTGAGCGCGCCCATTTTCGCCAGAAGCTCACACAATACGAGGATGGAGCAAAAGAGCTAATGAAGTTCACGACAGCAGGTGAATCGCACGGACCAGCGCTGACGGCGCTTGTCGAGGGTGTTCCCGCAGGTGTGCACATCGATGTCGATGCAATCAACGCCGATCTCGCCCGCAGGCAGGGCGGCTATGGCCGTGGCGGCAGGCAGAAGATCGAGAAAGACACCGTGGAGGTCCTCTCGGGCGTCAGGTTCTCGCGCACGCTCGGCACGCCCATCACCTTGCAGGTGAAAAACGACGACCATAAAAACTGGCTCGACAGGATGGCTACGAGCGGAACGGCCCCGGCGGATCTCAAACGCGAGACGCATCCGCGCCCGGGACATGCGGATCTCATGGGAATGCTCAAATTCGGTACCGACGATGCACGCAATATCCTCGAGCGCTCGAGCGCGCGCGAAACAGCTGCGCGCGTGGCGGCCGGCGGCGTCGCCAAGGCATTTCTCGCCGAGCTCGGCGTCGAGGTTTTCTCGTACGTTCGCCGCATAGGCGCAGTCAAGATGCCGCAGGGCCTGCGGTTTTCCCGCGAGGCCATTGAGGCCTCCGTATGCCGTTGCCCAGATGAGGAGACAACTAAGGCCATGTGCACTGCCATCGACGATGCGCGTGCGCAGGGAGACTCGCTCGGCGGCGAGTTTAGCGTCGTGGCAACCGGTCTTGATTGCGGGCTCGGCAGCTTTACGAGCGGGCCGGCGCGCCTGACCTCGCGTCTGGGTGCTGCGGCATTTTCCATTCCCGCTATCAAGGGCGTTGAATTCGGCATGGGCTTTACGGCAGCGCGTCTGCCGGGAAGCCAGGTCCACGACAGCATCTTTTTCAGCGAGGACGCGGGCTTCACACGCGATCACAACAATGCGGGCGGCCTCGAAGGCGGCATGACCACGGGCGAGCCACTTGTCATGACGCTTGCTATGAAGCCCATCCCCACTATGACCAAACCACTTGCCACGGTAGACACAGACACGCTCGAGCCTGTCGAGGCATCCAAGGAGCGCTCGGATGTGTGTGCGGTGCCCGCGGCCGCCGTCGTCGCGGAGGCGGAAATCGCCTTCGTGCTCGCCAACGCGTACACGGAGAAGTTCGGCTGCGACAGCATGGAAGATATCATCGCCGCGCGCGACGCGTATCTGGAGCGTATTTCACGATGACGCGCGAGATCTGCAACGACCATATTCTCTTCGTGGGCTTCATGGGCTCGGGCAAGACGAGCGTCTCGCGCAAGCTCTCCGCGATCACGGGCATCTCGCTTATCGACGTCGATTACCGTATCGAGGCTATCCAGCATCGCAAGATTCCCAAGATCTTCGAGGAAGAGGGCGAGGCAGGCTTCAGGCGCATCGAGACCGAGACGCTCGCGGGCATCGCCTTCGAACGGCGCTCGATCGTCTCATGTGGCGGCGGCATCGTATGCAATCCGGAAAATCGCCCCATACTCAAGAGCCTGGGCACGGTCGTGTATTTGGATGTGGCGCTCGACGAGGCCATCGGTCGTATCTCGCATCCGGAAACGCGTCCGCTGCTTTCCGGCGTGCGGCCGGTAGAGGAGATATACTCAGAGCGCATTCCCTGGTATAGGGAAGTCGCCGATATCACGATAAGGTCCTCGAATATGAGCGTGTATC
The DNA here is from genome assembly GCA_902783925.1 of uncultured Coriobacteriaceae bacterium. Lineage (GTDB taxonomy): Bacteria > Actinomycetota > Coriobacteriia > Coriobacteriales > QAMH01 > QAMH01. Next base: position 9,286 of record CACZSV010000159.1, on the reverse strand, counting down.
AAGTCGCGCAGCTGTGCGCGCACGAACTGCAGGAAAGGGGTCTCATATGAGCCGAGACCGTGTCATCAATGTGAATCTTTCTTCTGGCGAGCACTATGACATCCGCGTGGGTAGCGGAGCGCTCGGGGCGCTCTCGAGCACGGCGCGCGAACTCAAGAGCTGCCGCAAGGCCGTCGTCATCTCCGATGAGAACGTCGGGCCCGCGTATGGCAAGCTCGTGAAGAAGCGTCTGGAAGAGGCGGGTTTCGAGGTGAGCGACCTGCTCGTGCCTCCGGGCGAACCCTCGAAATCGATCGAGCTGGCAAGTGAGCTGTGGACGGCGCTCGCGCAAGACGGGTTTTCGCGAAACGACCTTGTCGTCGCCTGCGGTGGAGGCGTTGTGGGCGATCTGGCGGGCTTTGCCGCCTCGACGTTCATGCGAGGTCTCGACATCATTCAGGTGCCGACGACGCTGCTCGCCATGGTCGATTCTTCCATTGGCGGCAAGACCGCCGTCAATCTCGCATGTGGCAAGAACCTCGTGGGGACTTTCCACCAGCCCATATTCGTCTGCGCGGATACGCGCTGCCTCAAGACCCTGCTCGAAGAAGACTGGGCAAACGGCTTTGCGGAAATCGTGAAGAGCTCGTTCATCGCGCCGCGTCGCTCATTTTACGAGTGGATGCGCAATAACGCGCAGGGCCTTCTCGAGCACGACATCGACCTATTGACCGATGCCGTTTACATGACCGCGGAATTCAAGGCGAGCGTTGTAGCGGGCGATGCGCACGAAAGCGGCCAGCGCGAGTGCCTGAACTATGGCCATACACTTGCCCATGCCATCGAGACTGCAGCCGGATATGGCACCGTGAGCCATGGTCGCGCCGTGGCCGAGGGCATGCGTTTTGCCGCGCGTCTTTCCGTCGAGGTGCTCGGCTGCGACGTGAGCGTCGTGCGCGCGACCGATGCGTTGCTCGACGAGCTCGGCTTGCCCGAGATCCCCTGGGTGGCGCCGCCCGAGCGGCTCTTCAAGCTCATGAAAGGCGATAAGAAAGCACGCGACGGGCAGATACGCTTCGTCTTGCTGCGTGACATAGCGTCCTGGGAGGTTCGCGCCGTGCCCGAGGAGACGATTATCGAGCACTTGCAGGCATGGTGCGCCGCCAAGCAGAAGCTCATCGATAAAAACGGCGGCAAGATGTGGGGGCAAAAATGAAGCTGCTGCTCATGAACGGGCCCAATCTCAATTTGCTGGGTCAGCGCGAGCCAGATGTGTACGGCACGACGACGCTTGCGCAAATTGAGGCCGACACGAAGGCTTATGCGGCCGAGCACGGCGCTCAAATGGATAGCTTTCAGTCGAACCACGAAGGCGCACTCATCGATAAGATCCAGCAAAGCCAGGGGATCTACGACGGCATTGTCTACAACCCCGGGGCGCATACGCATTACAGCTATGCCATCCACGACGCCATAAGCTCGGTTTCCACGCCTGTCGTGGAGGTTCATATTTCCGATATCTCCAAGCGCGAAGAGTTCCGGCGTCATTCGGTGCTCGCTGATGCGTGTATAGGTCAGATCAAAGGGCTCGGGCCGGCAGGGTATCTGCGCGGCGTCGACATGGTGCTCGAGCATGTGAAAGGCGAGGCCGAATGAAAGCTATGAAGAGAATCGAGCGTGTGCGCGAACTGCTCGCGAACAATAATCTGGATGCAATCGTTGTGCGCAATAACAGCGACCTGATGTGGTTGACCGGTTTCGAGGGCGTATTCGATACCGAACAGGCACACGTCGCTATCGTTACGCATGACGTGTGCGTGCTGCATACCGATTCGCGCTACGTGACCGCAATGAACTCGTGCGCGCAGGCCGAGGGTATCTGGCAAATCGATGCGAGCCGCATGCGCGAGCCGCAGTTTGTGGCAGAAGCGTTTCGCGAGCTCAAGCTCGTGACCGGGCGTATCGCCATCGACACCTCCATGTCGCTTGCCACGTACCGTGCGTATTCCGATGCCATGCCAAACGCGCGCTTCAAGGAACGTGCAGGAGATATTCTCGCGCTTCGCTCCGTGAAAGATACCGAGGAGGTCAAGCTCCTCAAGGCCGCGCAGCAAATCGCGACGGATGCCTTTACCGAGACGCTCGCGCACATGCAAGCGGGAATGACCGAACGTGAGGTTTCCCTCGAGCTCGAATTCAATATGCGCCGCAGGGGCGCAGACGAGCTCGCGTTCGCGAACATCATTGCGAGCGGGCCGAACAGCGCGAACCCGCATGCGATTCCCACAGAGCGCCGTCTGCGGCACGGCGATATGGTCGTCTTCGATTTTGGAGCGCGTGCAGCCGGGTATCGTTCGGATACCACGCGCACCGTGTGCATCGGCGAGCCGTCTCTTGAGCAGCAGCGCATCTACAATGCGGTGCTCGACGCGAACCGCGCGGTACGCGAGGCGCTCAAGCCGGGGGTTACGGGTGCGCAGATGCACAAGCTCGCAGAAGACGTGCTTGCCAGCGCCGGCTATGAAAATTGCATGGGACACGCGCTCGGCCACGGGGTCGGCATCGACATTCACGAATCGCCCGTGCTCGGCCCTTCAAACGAGAAACCGCTGGTGGCGGGAAACGTCGTCACCGACGAACCCGGCATCTACATTCCGGGCAAAGACGGCGTGCGCATCGAAGACTGTGGTGTCATCACCGAGACCGGTTTCGATAATTTCTGTAGTCTCACCCATGAGCTGCAGGTCGTTTCGTAAAATAGCGTAGAATACATAGATTGTGTCTAGAGAAAGGTTGCAACAGTGTCGATAAGCCCATCGAATTTCAAGAACGGTATTTGCATCAAGTACAACAACAAGCTCTGCACCATCGTGGAGTTTCAGCATGTCAAGCCCGGCAAGGGCGGTGCGTTCATCCGCACCAAGCTCAAAGACGTCGCCACGGGTCGCGTGGTCGAATACACCTTCCGCCCCAACGACAAGTTCGATGACGTGCGTCTCGAGACCAAGGAGATGGAATACTCCTGGACCGACGGCAACATCTACTACTTCATGGACCCGGTGACCTACGAACAGCCCGAGGTTTCGGCCGCCATCATCGGCGATAACGAGAAGTGGCTTAAAGAGGGCGACACCTGCCTTGCCCAATATGCCGACGGCGAGCTCATCAACGTCGATCCGCCGATGTTTGTCGAACTCGAGATCACTGAGACCGAGCCCGGCTTCAAGGGCAATACCGTGCAAAGCGGCACCAAGCCCGCCACGACAGAGACTGGCGCGGAAATCAAGGTCCCGCTGTTCATCGAGGTCGGAGACCACGTCAAAGTCGACACGCGCGACGGCCGCTTTGTCGAGCGCCTGTAGCGAGAAAGGCTGCGTATGAGCGAATACAAGTACAAGCGCGTTCTGCTCAAGCTCTCGGGTGAGGCGCTTCAGGGCAACCAGGGCTATGGCATCGATCCGATGGTCATCAGCGAGATTGCCGAGCAGATCAAAGAGATTGTCGACGGCGGCGTCGAGCTCGCTATCACCGTCGGCGGTGGCAACATCTTCCGCGGCCTTGCAGGTGCGGCAAACGGCATGGACCGTGCGCAGGCAGACTACATCGGCATGCTCGCCACCGTCATGAACGCGCTGGGCCTGCAAGAGGGTCTCGAGCGCGTGGGCGTGTTCACGCGCGTACAATCGGCCATCAATATGCAGGAGGTCGCCGAACCCTATATCCGCAGGCGCGCGGTGCGCCATCTGGAAAAGGGCCGCGTCGTCATCTTTGCGGGTGGCACGGGCAACCCGTATTTCACGACCGACACCACGGCGGCGTTGCGCGCATGCGAGATCGGTGCGGAGGCTATTCTGAAGGCCACGCAGGTTGACGGCGTCTACGACAGCGATCCGCACAAGAACCCGGATGCCAAGAAGTTCGACGAGATTTCGTATATGGAGGTGCTCTCGCGCGAGCTGCATGTCATGGATTCGACCGCAACCACGCTATGCATGGATAACGGTATTCCCATCATTGTGTTCGACCTGCACAAGCAGGGCAATATCAGCCGCGTGCTCAAGGGCGAGCATGTGGGTACGACGGTAAGCTAAGGGGGCTTTGCACATGTCTGAAGAACTCGATGCCGCGCGTGCGGCTATGGAAAAGGCGGTCGATGCGCTCGACCATGATTTCGCGACCCTGCGCACGGGGCGCCCTTCGGCTGCCCTGCTCGATGAAGTCAAGGTCGACTATTACGGCGTTCCCACGCCCATTTCCCAGGTCGGTGCCGTTAAGATTCCCGAAGGCAACCTCATGACCATCGAGCCGTGGGACAAATCGATTGCGAACTCCATCGAGAAGGCCATTCTCGCAGCCAACCTTGGTGTAACGCCCAACAACGATGGTTCTGGCATCATTCGTCTGCCTTTCCCGGCGCCCACAGAAGAACGCCGCAAGGAGATCGTCAAGGAGTGCAAGAACGTGGCCGAGCAGTACCGTGTGACGGTTCGCAATGCGCGTCGCGATGCCAAAGGCAAAATCGATCGCCTGAAGAAGGACGGCGAGATTAGCGAAGATGATCAGCGCCGCGAGGAAGAGAAGCTGCAGAAGCTTACGGACGAGTACGTTGCAAAGATCGACTCGAAGCTCGCTGAAAAAGAAGCCGAAGTCATGGAGATTTAGTTCGTTTTGAGCCAAAGACCTTCGACACTTGCCGAAATATTTCCCGAACCGCCCGAGGACCTCGATGTGCAGGCACTCGATTTAGATCGCGTGCCGCAGCACGTCGCCATCATCATGGATGGAAACGGCCGCTGGGCGCAGGCGCGCGGGCTTGACCGTGGCGAGGGCCACAAGGCAGGCATTCGCGCTGTTCGTGAGGCAATCACCACGTGCAACGACATCGGTGTACGTTATCTCACCATCTACTCGTTTTCCACCGAGAACTGGAAACGTCCCAAGACCGAGGTGACAGGGCTCATGGAACTGTTCGCGAAGACCATGAGCAAGGAGGTCGATGGACTAGACGAAGAAGGTGTGCGCGTCGAGTTGCTGGGACGTGTGGAGGACCTGCCGCTCACGACGCGTACGATATTCAAGAAAGCGGCCAAGCGCACGCGGAAGAACACGGGGATGACACTCGCGATTGCCGTGAACTACGGCTCGCGTCTCGAGATCGTCGATGCAGCTACCTCGCTTGCGCGCGATGTTGCCGCGGATAGGCTGTCGCCTGATAGCATTACCGAAGACATGCTTTCGCAGCGCCTGTACACGGCCGATATGCCCGATCCCGATCTGTGCATTCGAAGCTCGGGCGAGATGCGTCTTTCAAACTTCCTGCTCTGGCAGCTCGCGTATTCCGAATTCTATGTCACCGATGTGCTCTGGCCCGATTTCGATCGCTACGAGCTTTTGCGGGCGTTGCTCGCATTCCAGAAACGCAAGCGCCGCTTTGGGAAGGTTTCGTAGACAATGGCGATCAACAGCAATGATCTGCGTCGTCGTGTCATAGTCGGTGCCGTCTATGTCACCATCACCTCTGTCTGCGCGGTAGCTTCGTGGTATTCCACGGTCGTGGTCATTTCTGCAACGGCTGCGCTGTGCTGCTACGAGTTTTTGCGCATGGCGCGCGATAACGGATACCATCCCTATGTGATTATCGGTACGGTTACGGCGGCGCTTATTCCACTTGCCATAGGATTTATGGCGGGAAGGACGCATGTCGTTGCCGCCGGATTATTCGTGTGCATGATTGCCAGCGTGATTATGCTCATGCGCTTTTTCGTGCACGTCGAAGACACGATTGTCGATGTCTCGCTCACGTTGTTCGGGTTTTTGTATACCGGGCTGCTGCTCTCCTCGTTCGTGCTGCTGCGAGGTGTAGTAGGTGGGTTCGAAGGGGGCCTCATGTGCTTTTTGGTGCTCGGCAGCCTGTGGGCCAACGACGGCTTTGCATATCTGGGCGGCTCCGCCTTTGGCAAGCATAAATTCGCGCCGCATATCTCGCCTAAGAAATCCTGGGAGGGCGTGTTCTGCGGGCTTATCGGCAGCGTGCTCTTGTGGCTGTGCATTCCGTTCTTTGTGCCGCAATGCGGTTTTGGGTATGCGTGGGCGGTCATCGCCGGGCTTGTCGTGGGCTATGCCGGCATCGTGGGAGACCTGACGGAATCGCACATCAAGCGCGGTTTCAATGCGAAGGATTCCGGTGACATCATGCCCGGGCACGGTGGATTGCTTGATCGCAGCGATTCGCTCATCTTCGGTTCGGTGGCGGCCTATGCCATGATTGCCGGCGCACCGTATATCTTCAACTTCATCGGATTCTCGCTCTAGCGGGGTGCGGACGGCTCCGTATCACGCTCTATTATCGCATTATCACTACCTCCGCTACACAAGTTATGGATTAAACGCAGCTTGGGTAAACCGGGAGGTAAAAGCTACCCAAGTTATGGATTAAACGCAACTTGGGTAAATCCAGGGGCCATAACTACCCAAGTTATGGAAAAACGACAACTTGGGTAGATTCGGAGGCGGGAACTACTCAGGTTATGAGATACACGTAACTTGGGTAAGCGGGGCGCGGGGCCCGCCCGTCGCTCAGCGCGTCGGCGCCGCGAGCCTGTAGTCTCGCTTACACTTTGGCTTTAACTTCGCGCGGACGGCCCCCGCGCCCCGCTTGCACCGCTAGCGCGATTGCCTGTATCTTTTCTCAGGTCAGCCCTCCTTCACTGCTCTGCGTGGACAGATCCATTCCCACATTTTCCTCGCATGGAAAAAGGTATATGACCCCAACAGAGATATCCATGCACCTTTACTGTCAGAACCAAAAGGTGCACGGCTGCGGCGGGGGAATCGGTACACCTTTACTCCCAGAGGCAAAAGGTGCACGAGCGCGACTGGGAGATCCGTACACCTTTGCCCGAAACTCCAAAAGGTGCACGACCCCGGCTGATGAATCCATACACCTTTGCCCGAAACGCCAAAAGGTGCACGAGCTCATCGAAGGAATCCATACACCTTTTCCTCCACTCCACAAAATGGGGTACCATAGCTGCAGGTTTATTGATACGAAAGGCAGCAGGCTATGGCAAAGACACGCCTTGTGCTCCTTGGGGCGACTGGATCTATTGGCACGCAGACACTCGATGTCGTGCGTATGCACGCAGATGAAATCGAGCTCGTCGCGTTGGCGTGCGGGCATCGCGTGGAAGATGCCGTGCGCTATGCGCGCGAGTTCGGCTGCAAGCATCTCGCCTTTGGCGATGACTCCGTCAGAGGCGCCACGGCCCTGAACGCGCTCGACGCTGACGTGCAGGTGGACTTTGGGCCTTCAGCAGTCGAAGCGCTTACGCAGCTCGAAGACGTCGATGTTGTTCTCAACGCGCTTTCGGGCGAAGCAGGCATGCGCGCTTCGTATGCCACGCTCAAGGCCGGACGCGTCCTTGCGCTCGCGAACAAGGAATCGCTCGTCGTCGGCGGCGAGCTTATCATGCCGCTTGCCACACACGAGACCATGCTTCCCGTCGATTCCGAGCATTCCGCCATCTATCAATGCTATCTGGGAGAAAACCCCACGCAGGCCCGTCGCATATGGCTGACCTGCTCGGGTGGGCCGTTTCGCGGCAAGACCCGCGATGACATTGCCCGGTTCACGGCGCGCGAGGCGCTTGCGCATCCCACATGGAACATGGGCCCCAAGATCACCATCGATTCTGCAACGCTCATGAACAAGGGGCTCGAAGTCATCGAGGCGCATCATCTCTTTGACGTAGGTATCGACGATATCTGCGTCGTCGTCCATCCGCAGTCCTGCGTGCATTCGATGGTCGAATACGTGGACGGTTCGGTCAAAGCGCATCTTGGCGTGGCCGACATGCGCATACCCATCCAGTTTGCGCTGAGCTATCCAGACCGCTGGGAAAGCCCCGCCGAGCAAGTCGATTTCACCAAGATGCACGCGCTCGAATTCCTGGATCCGGACTTTGAGACCTTCCGCTGCCTTGCGCTCGCGCTCGAGGCCGGTCGCGCAAAGGGCACGCTTCCGTGCGTTATGAATGCTGCCAACGAAATCGCGGTCGCCGCGTTTTTGCAGGACAGATGCCGCATCGTCGATATCGACAGGATTGTCGAGCAGACCATGAACGCCTTTGATGTGGAGGACGTCGAGTCTATCGAACAGCTCGAAGAAGTCGATCGGCGCGCTCGCAGGTTCGCGCGCGAGCTGGTCGCGAAAGGCGTGCTTCAGTGAATATTATCAGCACCGTTTTCTGGTTCATCGTCATCATCGTCATTCTCGTGCTTGTGCACGAGGTGGGGCACTTTGCGGCTGCGCGGGCTTTTGGCGTACGTGTCACCGAGTTCATGATCGGGCTTCCTGGCCCGAGCGTCGGCTTCGAGCGCAACGGTTGTCGCTATGGCATCACCGCTATTCCGCTGGGGGGATATAACCGCATCACAGGCATGGAGGGTGGGCCAGAAAATCCCAACCTCGCCAAGGTGCTCGCCCATGTATACCGTCAGGGCAGAACCGACATCGAGCATACGGCGATAGCCTGTTCTCTTACCGATGACGAGGCCGAAACGGCGCTGATGATTCTCGATGGCTGGGGTTCCATCAACGCACCCGGCCGCAGCAATAAAACCGACTTCTACGCTGCCCCCGCGCAAGGCGAATACGAGCTCGGCCAGCCGCGCGAGGTGCTCGACCCCCAGGCGCTGCTCGACGAGGAGCGCTCGCATACCTATCGCTCGCTTTCGTGCGTAAAGCGCCTCGTGGTGCTGTTCGCCGGCCCCATCATGAACTTGCTTCTGGCTCTCGCGCTCTTCCTCATCATCTTCTGTGGCGTGGGCCTGACCGTGCCCACGACAACCATCTCGAACGTCGTTGACGGCGGTCCGGCACAGATGGCCGGAATGCAGGCGGGAGACACCATCGTCGCCGTGAACGGGCAGGAGACTCCCGATTGGAACGCGCTTATCGAGGCGACGGCGGCGCTTTCCGTTGGTCAGAACATCTCCGTCGACTACGAGCGTGACGGTGTGCGCACGCAGGCGTCGCTCGTTGTGGGCGCCAACGAGGACGGTGCGCCGCAGCTCGGAATCTTCGCAGGCCAGGCACAGCAGCGGCTCTCGGTGGGGGAAGCCATCGTAACGTCGTGGAACTTCTTCGTGCTCACCGTGCAGGCTTACGTCAATCTCTTCAACCCGGCGACGGCGGCGCAAACCGTCAGCCAGTCGACGTCCGTGGTCGGCATCGCGGTACTCGCAGAGCGTGCAGCGAGCGCCGGCATCGTCCCGCTGCTCTACATCCTCGCCGTGGTCTCTCTTT
>CACZSV010000158.1 GCA_902783925.1 uncultured Coriobacteriaceae bacterium | reverse complement strand
CGCGCATCGCCCCTGTTCAGAAAGGGGGTCGCGCATGAAGGAACTTACCGAAGTCCTCAAGGATTGGGAAGCAGTAATCGGGCTCGAAGTACATGCCGAGCTCACAACGCTCAACACCAAGATGTTCTGCTCGTGCCCCATCGAGTTCGGTGCCGAGCCCAATACGCACACCTGTCCCGTGTGCCTTGGCATGCCCGGCGCTCTGCCCGTGCCCAACAAGGCAGCTATCGAGAGTATTCTACTCGCCGGTTTTGCCACGAACTGTGACATCGAAAAGCACACTATGTTCTACCGCAAGGGGTACTTTTATCCCGACATGGCAAAGAACTTCCAGACCACCCAAGGCCCCAAGGCATTCTGCATGCGCGGGCATCTCGACCTTGAAGTAGGGGGCAAAGGCGCTACAGAGCGTGTCGATATCGAGAAAGACGTGGATGGCGGCTATGTTGCCCATGTGGGCATCACGCGCATCCATATGGAAGAAGACGCAGGCAAGATGACGCATCTTGGCGGTGCCGAGGGTCGCATCGATGGTGCGGAGCGCTCGCTTGTGGATTATAACCGCGCGGGTACGCCGCTCATCGAGCTCGTAACCGAGCCCGATCTGCGTACTCCCGAAGAAGCGCGCCTGTTCATGCAGAAGCTGCGTCAGATCTACCTTGCGCTCGGCATTTCCGATTGCTCGATGGAAGAAGGCTCGCTCAGGGCAGACGGTAATGTTTCGCTGCGTCCGCGCGGGTCGAAAGAACTCGGCGTCAAAACCGAGCTCAAGAACATCAATTCATTTAAGAATCTCCATGACGGTCTCGCCTACGAGATTCGAAGGCAGGCAGAGGTGCTCGAAAGCGGGGGCGTTATTCGGCAGGAGACGAGACATTGGGAGCCCGGCGCAAAGCGAACCATCGTCATGCGCGTCAAAGAGACGGCAGACGACTATCGCATGTTCCCGGATCCAGACCTCGCACCCTTCGATCTTTCCGACGAATTCATCGAGAATGTCCGGGTAAAGCTACCCGAGCTTCCCGATGCCAAGAGAGCTCGCTTCATGGCGGAATACGGACTGCCCAAGTACGATGCTGGCGAAATCGCTGGAGACGCGCTGGCGGCAGCGTTGTTCGAAGAGGCCGCGCAAGGCGTTGACGCGGCTGTCGCAAAGAAAGTCGCGAATCTTGTCATCAACGACTTGAGCGCATGGGTGAATGCGAACAGCTCGTCGTTTGCCGATGAGAGAATTCAGCCCACGAGCATCGCGACGATCGCCGTGTTGCTCGCCGACGATACCATCAGCTCCAAACAGGGCAAGGAGGTACTTGCTGCCGTGCTCGACGAAGGAGCCGACCCCAAGGAGTACGTCGAGGCGCATGGCATGCAGCAGACCACCGATACCGGTGCTATCGAGGCGATGGTCGACGAGCTCATGACCGCGAATCCGGACAAGGTCGAAGCGTATCGAGGCGGCAAGAAGGGCCTGCAGGGCTTCTTTATGGGCCAGGTCATGAAACAGATGGGCGGCCAGGGCAATCCCAAGCTCATATCGCAGATCGTCACAGAGAAGCTCGAGGGTTAAGCTGCCAAAGGGTTGCCGAGAGCTGACAGAGCGCGTCATTGCAGGGAGCTGACAGAGGTCAAAATGTCAGCTTCCTGCTTGGTAATTGCTGCCAAATGTACAGTTGCATGAATGGCGGATGCGCGCCCGAGCCCGTCGGCCGACGCCAGTGCTGATGGGTGCGCACGTAGGGGCGCGCTTCAGCGCGCCAGATCTCGCGGGCCGACGTCAGTGCTACGGGCGAGTTGAAGCTTGCCCCTACATGCACGCAGCCGCAAGTGCGGTCGAGGGACCCAAATCTTGCTGCTACAATGATACTCTGGCTGGACATGAGAGGGGATTGCCATGAGCAGCGACAACGCTGTTTCCAAACAAGACCAGGCTGAACAAGATGCCGGTGAGCCTAAGAAGAGCGGAAACCTCACGACGTGGATTCTCGTATCGCTGGTGGCGGGCCTTATCGTGGGTATCGCCTGCTCGATATGCGTGCCTGGCGATTCGCTCGTGTACGGATACCTCATCAATGGCGTGTTCTACGTAGTTGGACAGTGGTTTATCCGCCTGATGCAGATGCTCGTCGTTCCGCTTGTCTTCTGCTCCATAGTGT
>CACZSV010000157.1 GCA_902783925.1 uncultured Coriobacteriaceae bacterium | reverse complement strand
GGATCCACAGGCAAGCCAAAGGGCGTCATGCTCACCCACAAGGGCGTATGCAATTTCCATACGAATCATCCCTCCAATATTCTCGTCAACGCGCTCGTGAACGAAGCCCATGCGTTCTGCTCGGTTACCACGCTGTCGTTCGACATGTCTGTGAAGGAAGTCGGAACCCCGCTCGTGAATGGGCTTACCGTAGTGCTGGCAGACGAATCGCAGGTCAACGATCCGGCAGCGCTCGGCGAGCTTATGCAGAAGACGGGTGCCGACGCGTTTAACGCGACGCATTCGCGTCTGAATCAGTACCTTGCTTCACCTGCGTTTGCCGCAGCCATCGCGCAATGCAAGGTCGTGCTCTCCGGTGGCGAGAAATACACCGAGGGCCTGCTGCCCCTGCTGCAGTCCACGACCAAGGCGCGCATCATCAACACCTATGGCCCGACCGAGACGACCGTATCGTCGAACATGGCCGACCTCACCCACGCTAGTCGCATTTCGGTGGGACGCCCGCTCTATAACGTGTGGGAATGCATTGTCGATGCCGATGGCAACGAGCTTCCCGCGGGCATCGTGGGCGAGCTGCTCATAGGGGGCACGGGAGTCGGAGCGGGCTATAACGACCTGCCCGAAAAGACGGCCGAGGCATTTATCGACGCATTCGGCAGGCGCATGTACCGCTCGGGCGATTACGCGCGCTGGACGTCCGATGGATGTGTCGAGATCCTCGGCCGCACCGACAACCAGATCAAGTTGCGCGGCCTGCGTATCGAGATCGGCGAAGTCGAGTCGGCGCTCGCTGCGGTCGAAGGCGTGAAGCAGGCTATCGTGAAGATTGGCGAGCTGGGCGGCTCCGAGCACCTGTGCGCGTATTTCGTGGCAGACCGACCGCTTGACGTTGCGGAGCTTCGCGAAAAGCTTGGCACCACACTGACAAAGTACATGCTGCCGACCGCCTATCTGCAACTCGACGAGCTGCCGCTCACGCCCAATGGCAAAGTCGATTACCGTGGGCTACCTCCGGCGAAGCTCTTCCGCGCAGACAAGGCGATGGCTCCGGAAAACGAGCTCGAACGGCTTTTCTGCGACATCTTCTCGGGTATTCTCGGCCTAGACGAGGTAGGTGCGACCGACAATTTCTTCGAGATCGGCGGAACCTCGCTTATGGCGATTCGCATCACAGTCGAGGCGGAGAAAGCGGGGCATCAGGTCACGTATTCCGATGTGTTCGCCAATCCCACGCCGCGCTTGCTCGCAAGCCTGTGCGGGGCCGAAGAAGCTGATGGCGAAGGCGTGGGCAAGGTGACGGACACCGAGGTAGAAGACTTCGATTACAGCGTCATCGATGCGCTGCTGGCAGAAAACAATCTGCGAAGCTTTGTCGATGGCGCAGGCCGCTCGATCGGCAACATCTTGCTGACGGGTGCGGCCGGTTATCTTGCCATCCACATCTTGCACGAATATCTCGAGAACTACGCAGGCACGGCGTATTGCCTCTTGCGTGGCCGTGGCGAAATCTCTGCAGAGCAACGCTTGAAGTCGCAGCTCTTCTATTACTTCGAGGGCGATTTTGCGGATTTGTTTGGCTCGCGCATTATCGTCGTGGAAGGCGATGTTACCGGAGATTTGCCTGTTCCCGACAGTGCGCGCATCGACACGGTGATCAACTGCGCAGCTATCGTGAAGCACTTCTCGAGCGGCACCGAAATCGAAGATGTAAACATCGGCGGCGTGGACAGGCTCGTCGACTTCTGCCTTGCAAATGATGCGGCATTCGTCCAGGTCTCGACCGGCTCAACTGTGAAGGCGGCGCTCAAGCCAGGTGTCGAATTCATGGGCAAGACAGGCGAGCGTGATCTCTACATTGGTCAGGACCTCGAGAACCGGTATGTCCGCTCGAAATTCCTTGCCGAGCGTCTCGTGCTCGACGCGGTCGCGCAGCGGGGCCTACGCGCCAAGATTATGCGCGTTGGTAATCTGGCACCGCGCACCAGTGACGGCGAATTCCAAATTAACTTCGAGACGAACGCCGCTATGGGACGCTTGAAGTCATTCGCGCTTTTAGGCTGTGCGGCATACGACCAGCTCGACGCCTCGATGGAGTTCTCGCCGATCGATGAGACGGCGCATGCCATTTTGCTGCTTGCGGGCACGCCGCAGCCGTGTGTGCTGTTCCACCCGTTCAATCATCATGCAGTTTTGTACGGTGATGTGTTCGCTGCCATGGACAAATGCGGTCTTCCTGTGACCCCCGTCGAGCGTGACAGGTTTGCGGGCGTGCTGCATGAGGCTGAGGCGGATCCGGAAAAGGCTCGTGTACTCACGAGCATGCTCGCCTATGCGCGCAAGGCAAGCGGCACGCCCGTTGTCGTGCCGCAGGCAGGCAACGCCTACACGATGCAGGTGCTCTATCGCCTTGGCTTCAGGTGGAATCCGACGCCAGCGTCCTATGTCGAGCAATTCCTCGAGGCGCTTGAGGGGCTGGGCTTTTTCGACTGGGAGCAGTGAACGTGAAACTGGCGTGCGACATGCGTAAAGCGGGGTGGCGCTTTGTTGCCGCATCCGACGATCAGGTTGCCGCATCGGAAGTGTTCGATGCGGCACTGCCGCATGTCTCTGCGCATCGTCGTGCCAAGGCTCTCTCGTTTGTGTTCGAGAAAGACCAACGGACGAGCCTGCTCGCTGGTCTGCTGCTCGACGAGCTTCTGTCCGAGCGGGGTTTGCGTGAGCGTGACATGGTATACGAGGTGAGCGAGCTGGGAAAGCCGACATTCGTCGAGCATGCGGATCTGCATTTTAGCCTGGCGCACAGCGCTGGGATGGCCGTGGGCGCGCTATCCGATGCGCCGATCGGCGTTGATGTTGAGAACCTTGTGGGGTTTCCCTACGATATTGCCGAACCGTATAATTGGACCGAGATGGAAAGCGTCGGCAAGCTTATTGGCTGCGGGGTGGGGGTCTTCGTCGATACGGGGGTCTATGCACGTCCTGCCGACGTGTCCGTCGAGCATTTCGTGCTCGGCGACCACCTCGTCTGCATTGCACGAGAAACTGGTTTACCATAGAAGTTAGGAAAATCGGGGCCTTCGCTGGCCAACGCCCGCTAATAGAACGGATGAGGTATGGAAATCACGAAGACGGTAGACGGAGATAAGACCGTGCTCGCGCTCGAGGGCTGGCTTGATACGAAGACCGCTCCAGAGCTGGGTGCAGCTATCGACGAGCTCGGCGATGACGTCCAAGCGCTCGAGCTCGACTTCGCAAAGCTCGAGTACGTTTCTTCAGCGGGTATTCGTCAGATTGTGGCTGCCCATAAGAAGACGGGCGGCAGACTCGTTGTGCGCAACGTGTCGCCCGAGGTGCAAGAGGTATTCAGGCTGACCGGCGTCGGCAACCGCCTCAATATCGTGTAGCCTCGTGTTCCATTCAATCAAAACGCGGATAATCGCGACGTTTGTTGTCGTGATTGTGGCCATGGTCGTCACCGTATCCGTGGTGAGTTTTCAATACATTCATCAATACGAGGTCAACATGTCTGATGCTATGGGCATGGCTGCGGCAGACGCGTGCGCCACCGTTCTTGAAGTCATGGCGGATGACGATGTCTCTTTCGAGCCTGGATCTCAGGACTACGAGAACTATCGCGAGATATTGCGGGGGCTTTGCAAGGACTTTGGCATGCAGTATCTGTATGCGTATCATGTCGACCCCGCAAACGAAACCATTACCTACGTCATTTGCGTTGCCGCCGACGATGCGGAAGACGAACGGGCCGCACGCGAGCGCTCATATGGCACCGTTGTGCACACCAAGGCATCGGATCAAGAATTACGCACCCTCCGTGGCGAAACAGTATCCAACGCGCTGCTCATCGACAACCAATTCGGAACAATGCTCGCTTGGTTTGACAAGGTCGATGGGTGGGGTGGTGATGTGATCGCGGGGGCCGACTATTCGCTTACCAAGCAGAGGGCGCGCATACAACGTGTAGCTCTCTTTACCATCGCGGGCTTCGTGTTAACGCTTCTAATTCTGCTGTTTGTTCAGATGTTCCTGCTGCGCAAGCATGTCTTTAATCCCATTCACTTGATCTCTCAGCGAATGAAGGCATTCTCCTCTGAGAAAAAAGTCGAGGCTGAGCCGCTCGGAATCGACTCCCGTGATGAAATAGGCGAAATCGCGCATGCATTCGAGGACATGGCTTCCGATATCGGCACGTACGTCAGCGATATCAAGCGGATGGCGACCGAGCGTGCGCAGACGGATGTCGAACTCAACGTTGCGCGACGCATCCAGCAGGGAATGGTGCCCGAGCACATGGAAACGTCCGGGAATGGCTTTGATGCGTTTGCAATGTCGCGTCCGGCCCGCCTCGTGGGTGGTGATTTCTACGATTTCTGCGAGCTTGACGGTGGCCATGTGGCAGCTGTTGTGGGTGACGTGTCGGGCAAGGGAATTGGCGCGGCACTGTACATGTCGCTTGCCCAGACGATTATTCGCGATGGCCTGCTCGTGGGTTTGGGGCCTGCCGAGGTATTGAATATCGTGAATGAGCGCCTCTGCGTATCG